>DATLIO010000611.1:0-3418 GCA_035539355.1 Luteolibacter sp. | reverse complement strand
CGGTTGGTAGAAGAAAAAACGGGCGGCGTGCCAAAAATGACAGCCGCCCGCTTGTCGGAAAGGTTAGTTCTTGCGGGCGGCGACCATGCCATCCACCAGGTTTTGGAGGATGATGCGGATCGAGCGGATCGCGTCGTCGTTGCCCGGGATCGGGTAGTCGACGAGGGCCGGGTCGGCGTTGGTGTCGACGATGGCGACGATCGGGATGTTGAGACGGCGGGCTTCGGCCACAGCGATGGTTTCGCGGGCGGAATCGACGATGACAACCGCGTCAGGCTTCTTGTCGAGGTCGCGGACGCCGCGGAGGTTGCGGAGAAGCTTTTCGCGCTCACGGCCGAGGGCGGCGAGCTCCTTCTTCGACATGGCCTTGAACTCAGGTTGTTTCTCGATGTTTTCGAGATACTTGAGGCGCTCGATCGATTTGCGGACGGTGGTGCTGTTGGTCAGCATGCCACCGAGCCAGCGGTGGTTGACGTAGTGTTGGCCGGTCGCTTCCGCAGCTTCGCGGATGGCGTCCTGTGCCTGGCGTTTGCAGCCGACGAAGAGGACTTTTTTGCCCTTGCCGACGAGGTCAGCGAGGAAATCGGAGGCCTTGTCCAGTTGCTGGACGGTTTTTTCCAGGTTGATGATGTAGATTCCGCCTTTGTCCTTCATGAGGAAGGGCTTCATGCGCGGGTTCCATTTTTTGGTCTGGTGGCCGTAGTGGACGCCGGCGTCCACCATTTCGGAGATGAGTTCGTTGATCATTGTTGTTCAGTGGTTTCCCGTCTTGAAGCAGAGCGGGCGATGCTGAAGATTTGCCGCGTGTGGAGTCCCTCCGGATCTTCTTTGGTGAGCAAGGCGGCCTGAAGAGGGGCGGGGAAACTCGGAAAATCCGACCTCCTTGGCAAGGGAAATCTCCTCAGTGAATTAAGGGATCTTGGTCACCGGACCGGAGGAAAAGTGGTTGCTGAAATTGATCCAATCGACATGTTGACATTGGCTTACTCTTAACTAAGTGAATAATGCGCAATGAATGAGAGATTTTACAGGTCTGACATCGATGGATTGAGAGCTCTCGCGATTCTCGGGGTTCTGCTGTTTCATATCGATGAACACTGGCTTCCTGGAGGATTTGTGGGGGTGGACGTCTTTTTCGTGATTTCGGGTTTCCTGATCACCGGAATCATCAGGCGGGGACTTGAACAGGGTTCGTTTTCGCTGGTTGATTTCTACCAACGGCGGATCAGGCGGATATTTCCGGCGCTTCTGGTGGTGCTTCTCGCCGTAACGGTGGCCGGAGCATTTCTGATGCTGCCCGACGATTTTGCGGCGCTGACGAAATCCATGCGCTACACCGTGCTTTCGATTTCGAATCTCTATTTTTCAAGAGGGCGGGGTTATTTCGCGGCGGACGACGTCGATACGCCTTTGCTTCACATGTGGTCGCTCTCGGTGGAGGAGCAGTTTTATCTGGTGTTTCCGTTGTTGATGATCGCCCTCCATCGCTGGGTGAAGCGCGGGCGGACGATCCTTTGGATTCTGGCGGGATTGACCGTGATTTCCCTGGTGGGCGCCGAGATCATGGTCGTGAAGGATCAGAAAAAGGCTTTCTTCCTGTTGCCTTGGAGGGCGTGGGAACTGTTGCTCGGCGGTTGTCTGGCGGTGGCGGATTTGAAGGAGTCCGGCCGGAAGGTCTCCGAGGCGATGGGATTCGCCGGTTTGGCAATGATCGTCGGCTCGATGATCGGGTATCATGCGGGGATGACGTTTCCGGGGCTTTCCGCGGTGGTTCCGTGTCTGGGGTCGCTGCTGTTGATCCACGCGGGGCGAAACCGCGATGCGACGATCCGTTCGTTGATGGGGCTCAAGCCTTTGGTTCTGATAGGCCTCATTTCATATTCGGTTTACCTGTGGCATTGGCCGTTGGTGGCTTTCACCGGCCATTTTTTCGGAAAAGGTCATTCGTTCGGGGCGGGAATTCTCGCCGGAAGCCTGATTCTGGGGTGGCTGTCCTGGAGATTCATCGAGCAACCGTTCAGGGATGGTTTCAATGTCGGGAGAAAAACGGTTTTCGCGGCTTTCGCGGTGGGAGTGGTCGTGTTGTGCCTGGGGGAAGTTGTGGTGCGTGAGAACTCCGGCTTTCCAGGGCGTTTCGATCGTGAGGCCCTGGTCATGGCCGCCCAACAAAGACCGAAGTGGATTCGGAGCGGGCATTGGACGGACAAGGAAGGGGAGTCCGATTTGAAAGCCGGGGCCACACCGGTGGTCGCTCTCTGGGGCGACAGCCACGCGGTGTCATTGGAAGCGGCGATGGATCGCATTTCCGACGATCTGGACATGGAAGTGGTCTCTTTCGCGAAGAATGGCTACCCTCCTTTTCCCGGATGGAAATCGGGGCTGCCGATCAAAGATCCGGAAAATAAAAAGCGGCATGCGGAAGACGTTTATGGAGAGCTCACGGGAAGCGGGACGGTGAAAGTGGTGGTCATCGCGGCGCGCTGGTGGAGCTTTCTCGAAGGGGAAGAAGAGACGTCGGCCGGTGAATATGAAAAGGTTTTGGCGGCATTGCGCGAAGCGGTTCTCGGGCTGACGAAGTCCGGCAAACAGGTGATCATCACTTATCCGGTTCCGGAAGTTCCGCTGGATGTCCCGAGATATTGCGCGCGGAGAATGAAGTGGGATCTGAGTTTGCCGGAATTTCTTCCTGAATCCGCTGATTCAAAGCAGTGGAGTCCGGTTGCCGCGGAGCTGTTGGATGAATTGAGGCATATTGACGGGGTGTCCGTCATCGTGCCGCGCGATCGGTTGCTCCGTGATGGTGTCATCCGCGTGAGGGATGGGGTGACGACACTTTACCGGGATGACGACCATCTCTCTCCCGCGGGATCGCTGTCGCTGGCACAGGATCTCAAGCAGGCCATCGTCAAAGCGTTGGGAGACAAAATGGGGCAGACGAGCATGAGGAAATAGCCGGTCCCGGCGCACGTTCGGTCACCATTCGTTGGTATCCGGCGAGGAGACGAACACCGGTCCCGAAAGCCGTTCCTCACTCGGAGCCGTTTTCGGTTTGCGGGCGAAAACCAGGCCGCAGCCGACTCCAAGGAGCGTTCCGAGATACGATGAAGCGTTGGAGAGCGGCTCGGCAAAGGATGCCGAAACCGGTTCGTCGGCGGTGACAGGTTGGACGAGAAGGTTCGTCGCTGTCCGGGTGTCGGCCAGTTCCCAGTCGCCGATCCGGGTGATGATTTCCGTGTAACGGGTGAAGCGGCGGTTGAAATCCTCGTTGGTCAGGAGCGTTTTCGCTTTTTCCGAGCCCTTGCTGGTGAGGACCGGAACTTCGCGGAAATCGACGAATCCGGATTTCCGGGCCTGATCGATGAGGATGCTGCGGAGGATGCCGGCGTCTTTCACCAACTCCGGGTCCGGACGCGCGGTA
>DATLIO010000610.1:0-5506 GCA_035539355.1 Luteolibacter sp. | reverse complement strand
CGAGGGGAACCTGAAGGAGGAGGCGCTCAAACTCCGGGGTCCCGTGCACCTCAAGGGCGACAACGGCCTGGAAATTTTCTCCGACGTCGTGTTCTGGAACGGCAAGGAAAAGACGCTCACGTTCGAAGGCAACGTCAGCATCTATCAGGGCAACATGCTGCAGCGCGGCACCCGCACGGTCTATTTCTACGAAACGAAGCTGCTCGACACGAGCGGCATGCGCGCCTCGGTCGATCCGATCCTGATGGAATCGGGCCGCTTCCGTGTCGAAACGATCAACGGCAAACAGGTTTACATCGGCAAGGACGCCGGCATCACCACGAACGACCAGGAGGATCCGGATTACTGGGTCCGCGCGTCGGAAACCCGGATCTATCCGGACGACAAGGTCGTTTTCCGGAATCTGAAGCTCTACGCGGGTGACACCCCGGTTTTCTGGCTGCCCTACCTCAGCCAGCCGCTGCACGCGGAACTCGGCTACCATTTCATCCCCGGCGCCCGGTCGAACTGGGGCCCCTACCTCCTCAATAGCTACGGCGTCATGCTCGGCGGCGATGAGGACGGCAACAATCCCTGGCTGCTTTCAAAATGGCATTTCGATTTCATGGGCCGCCGCGGCATCGGCACCGGCGTGGAACTCCGCGATGCGAAGAACCTGGGTGACGAGAATCTCACGGGCTTCAGCTTCTACTATCTGAACGACCTCGATCCCGAGATCTCCCGCTCCGGCGTGGAGCGCGGATTCGTCAACGAGGACCGCTACGAAATCGAGCTGAAGCAACGGCTCAACTTCGACATGCCGGATGATGCGACCTGGTATGCCGACGCGAACATCACCTTCCTCAGCGATCTTTACTACCTCGAGGACTTCGATCCGCAGCGCTACCGCAACGATCCTTTCCCCGACAACACCCTCGGCCTCTACCGCCGGGACGACACGTCCCTCTTCTCGATCTTCGGCCGTTTCCACCTGAACGAGTTCTACCGCTCGGACACCCGGCTTCCGGAAATCGCGTTCGACCAATCCCGGCGGCCGCTTTTCGACTCGCCGATCCTCCACGAGGGCAGCACGTCGTTCTCCGTGCTCGGCGACGAGACGTCCGACATGCGGAAGCATTCGGTGATCGAGCCGTTGCTCGATCTGCCGATCGGCGATCCATCGGAAGGCCGCTATCTCTCGCAGCTGACCGGCTATGAGCGGATCCTCGCCGAGCAGATCCGGGGTTACCAGGCCGCCGGTGAATTTGACAAAGCCGATGCCCTCCGCGCGCAGCTCGTCGACACCGGATTCACCCGCCTCCACACCTTCCAGGATTTCTCCATGCCGATGAACATCGGCGGCTGGCTCAGCCTCGTGCCGCACGTCGGCATCGGCTACACCCGCTACGATTCGGTGGACGGTCCCGCCGACAGCTTCGACCGCATGATCTACCACGTCGGCGCGGAGGCATCCGTGAAGTTCTCCAAAAACTACGCCGGCTACGAAAACAAGAAATGGGGCCTCGACGGCCTGCTCCACGTCTTCCAGCCTTACGCGAACTGGTCCGTCCTTTCCGCCGATGAACTCGATGAAACGCAGCCGAAGATCGACCGTCTGACCTTCACCACCCGTCCCCGCCCGCTTTCGCCGAGCCGCTTCACGGCCATCGATGACCTGCAGGACTGGAACACGCTCCGCCTCGGAACCCGGAACCGTCTCATCACCAAACGTGACGGCCAATCCTACGAATGGCTCTTCCTGGACACCTACATGGACGCTTTCATGGAGGACCAGCAGTACGACAGCAGCTTCTCGAACCTCTACAACGACGTCCGCTGGCGCCCCGTGCCGTGGCTGACGTTCAACCTCGAAACCCAGATGCCCGTTTTCGACGGCGGATCCGGGTTCACGGAATTCGCCTCGTCGCTCACCTTCCAGCCGCACGCCGATTTCATGTTCACGCTCGGCTACCGGGTCCTGGACAACCATCCGGTGCTGGTCGATTCGAACCGGATCGACCTCACCACCTTCACCCGGATCGCGGAAGGCTGGGGCTTCGGCACCCGCCACACGTTGGAACTGGATGACAACACCCTCGAAGTCCAGCAATACACCGTGCACCGGGATCTCGGAAACTGGGTCGCCGGAGTCGGCGTCACCCACCGGGACAACCGCCTGAAAGACGAGTTCGGGATCATGTTCAGCCTCACGCTCCGCGATTTGCCGTCCGCCACCTTGCCTTTCCAGCTTGATGCGGAATAATCCGCGGGTGACCGCATCCCAAGCCCCGCTCCTCGACGCCCTCAAGTGGCGCTACGCCACGAAGAAATTCGATCCGGCACGCCGGATTCCGGAAGACCTCTGGGAAACGCTGGAACACTCGCTGGCTCTCACGCCTTCGTCTTTCGGACTCCAACCCTGGCAGTTCCTCGTCGTGGAAAATCCCGGGCTCAGGGAAAAACTCCGCGCCGCCTCATGGGGACAGGGCCAGGTGACCGATGCCTCCCACCTCGTCGTCTTCACCGTCCGCACCGATCTTGGCGAGGAAGACGTCAGCCGTTGGATGGACCGCCTTTCCGAAGTCCAGTCCACCCCGCCGGAAGCGCTCGCACCCCTCCGCTCGGTGATCAACGGCTTCATCCAGCCGATGAGCGCCGACGCACGGCGCGCGTGGAACACCCGGCAGATCTACATCGCGCTGGGTCAGTTCATGGCCGCCGCCGCGGTTCTTGGAATCGATACCTGCCCGCTCGAAGGCATCAACCCGGAAGGCTATGATGAAGTGCTCGGGTTGGCCGGCTCCGGTTATGCCACCGTCGTCGGATGCGCGGTCGGTTACCGCGCCGGGGACGACCGCCACGCCACCTTGCCGAAAGCCCGCTTCGCCCGTGAAGCGGTCATCCGCCACTTGTAAGGGAAACGGGGAAAAGGATCAGATTGCCGGACCTTCAGGTACCTTGATGCCCAACATTTTCCACACATCCTTCATGATCCGCATCGCGACCTCACCATATGCCTTGTTTGATTTCCGCGGGGATTTGAAACCGATGTTGATGGATGGAACCTTGGCGCCCGTGGAAGGCACGTCGGCTTCACCCACTTCGACGAAAAGGAGTTTCCTTGCATCCGCTTCCGCTTCGGCATCCGACGAAACACGGAGCTTGCGCGCCAGACCCGTCTCCTTGACCGCATCGCTGACCGCGCTTCCGTCAAGAAGCTGCTTCTTGATTTCCTTCGCCAGCTCCTCCCGCTTCTCCGGCGGCAGGCTCTCGTTCAAAGCCAGCGGAACCCAGACTGGCTGCGGCCGGTTCTGCCGGTAGGTCCACAAACCAAAACCACCTCCCAAACCAAAAAGTATCGCTCCGATCAACGCCACTACGATCCATCGCTGCATGCGCTGCTTCTAAGCATACTCCGCATTTTTTCCAAGCCGTAAATCCATGGAATATCCCCTGACCACCGCCACTCTCGAAACCCTTCCCAACGGCTTCACCGTCATCCTTGATCCGGATCCCGCCGCCCCGGTGGTCAGTGCCCAGATCTGGGTGCAAACCGGCAGCATCCACGAAGACCGGCACCTCGGCGCGGGACTTTCCCATTTCCTGGAACACATGGTTTTCAAGGGCACCCGTGACCATGACGCCGACGAACTCGCGGATGTCGTCCAGGCCGCCGGCGGGCATTGGAATGCCTACACCACCTTCGACCGGACCGTTTACTACATCGACGGTCCTTCGGATTCGCTCGGTGTTTTCCTGAAAACCCTCACCGGTCTCGTCTTCCACCCGACCATCCCGCAGACGGAGTTCGAAAAGGAGAAGGACGTCATCCGCCGTGAGATCGACATGGGACTGGACGATCCCGACAACGCCGCCACCCGGCTGTTGCTTTCGACCGCCTTCACGTCCGATCCCCGCCGACATCCGGTCATCGGTCACCGCCACCTGTTCGACACCCTCAGATACGAGGACATGATCGAATACCACCGGACCCGCTACACGCCGGACCGTGCCTTCGCCGTCATCTCCGGCGACTTCGATCCGGATGAGGCGCTCGCGCAGATCACCTCGCTCACCTCGGAATGCACCGTCACCGCCGGCCGCGATCCGTTCGTGCCCGTGGACAATGCCCAGCTCGGTCCCCGCCGCGCCCGGGAAACGTTCCCCATCCCGACCAGCCGCGTGTCGCTCGCCTGGAAATCCCCGGCACTCGAACATGCGGACTCCCCGGCCTTCGACGTCCTCGCCGCCATTCTCGGCCGTGGCCGTTCATCCCGCCTCCACCTCGCCCTGCGGGAGAAAAAGGAGCTCGCGCTCGAAATCTCCGCCTACGCCTGGACCGGTCCCGGCCGCGAAGGCATTTTCGGCATCGGCGCCGACGCGCTTCCTGAAAACCGCGACGCCCTCATCGACACCATCCATGAGGAACTCGCGCTCATCGCGGACGCGGATCTCACGGAGGACCTCGCCAAAGCGAAACGCCAGATCGCCGCCAGCCAGTTCCGCACCCTCACCACCGCGTCCGGCCGCGCCTCCGATCTCGCATCCAACTGGCACGAAGCCCGCGACATCAATTTCACCCGGCGCTATCTCACCGCCATCCAGTCCGTCGGAGAAGACGACATCCGCCGTGCCGCCGCGACCCTCACCGAAGACCGGGCGACCCTCACCTTGCTGGATCCGGCCGATTCCGCACCACCCGCCCGCTCGGGGAAATCCGCCAACGCCGCGCGACCGGTCGAAACGTTCACGCTGGAAAACGGCCTTCAGATCGCCCTGCTGCCGGACCATCGCGTGCCGATCATCCATTTCCAGGCAGCCGTCCGCGCCGGACTTCCTTCCGAAACCCCGGAAACGAACGGCATCAACCAGCTTCTGGCCTCCACCCTGCCGAAAGGCACCGCCACCCGCGATGCCGAGGAACTCGCCCGCACCCTCGAATCCATCGGCGCATCCATCGGAGCCAGCGTCGGCAACAACGCACTGCTCGTCGCCGCCTCCGGCCTCGCCCCGGATTTCCTCACCATCGCCGACGTCTTCGCCGAAGTGATCTGCTCGCCTTCCCTGCCGGAGGACTCGATCGCCCGTGAAAAAGCCAGCCAGCTCGCCGCCCTTGAAGAAGCGCTTCAGGATCCCCTGCACGTCGGGTTCGCCACCCTCCGCGATCTCGCATTCGACGGCCAAGGCTACGGCCTCGATCCACTGGGCTCGCCCACCAGCCTGCCCGCGCTCGATCGCGGAAAGCTCGCCGCCCATCACGCCCGGCATTTCACCGCCGGCAACATCACCCTCGCCATCGCCGGTGATTTCGATCCCGCCCGGGCGAAATCCGTGCTCTCCGCCGCATTCGCCGGTCTTCCTTCAGGCGGCGCATGGACTCCTCCCGCGAACGAACCCGCCACCGGCAAAGAGCAAACCGCCCATCTGCCGAAAAAACAGGCCATCCTCACCTTCGGATTTCCCGGTGCCACGGTCACATCGGACGACCGCTACGCCCTCGGCATGATCCAGGAATACGCCACCGACA
>DATLIO010000609.1:0-1815 GCA_035539355.1 Luteolibacter sp. | reverse complement strand
CCACCGCGTGTCGCTGACCAGCCTCACCGCCGGTCTCCGCGAAATCCTGGACAACCCGGCCATGACCGCCCGGGCCCGGGACCTCTCCCGCCAGATCCGTCCCTCCGCCGAACTCGCCGCCTCGGTGGACGCCATCGAACGTCTCATCCGCCCCGTTGGAGTCCAGGCTTTTGCCTGCTCCGGATAGAGTCGGGGAAAGACGCGAGATCAGACCGATTAGCCTGATCCGTCGGATCGGACCGATCCGTGGCCCTGATCTCGCGTCTTTCATGTTTCGCGGGCAATCTCCCTTCTGTTCAAATCCCGACTTTCCCCGATACTTCGCGCGTGCCGTCCACTCCCGATCGTCCGCCGTCCGAAAACCCGCCGCGCACCCGCTCCGAATCGCTTCGCCAGGCGATGCAGATCTTTCGGTATCTCGGGCCCTATCGCGTCCGTTTTTCCATCGCTGTCGTCACCCTGATCGTTTCGACCTCGCTCGGCCTCTCCTTTCCCTATCTCACCGGCCTCCTCCTCGACGGCTCGCTCGCCAAGCCGGACGCGGCCACCGGCTGGACCGGCCAGATCAACACCATCGCCCTCGTCCTGCTCGGCACACTGGCCCTGCAGGCCTTCTTTTCCTTCTTCGCCACCTACGGCTTCTACCGCTGTGGCGAAAGCGCCCTGGTGGATCTGCGCCGCGAAATGTTTGCCCGGCTGATCGGACAACCCATGACCTTCTTCTCCCAGCGGCGCGTGGGAGAGCTTTCCAGCCGGTTGAGCAACGACCTCACGCTCATCCAGGACACCCTAACCATGACCATCCAGCAGTTCCTGCGTCAGAGTCTGCTCATGCTCGGAGGCATCGCCATGGTCGCCTTCACCTCGATCCGCCTCACCGGCCTGATGATTTCGACCTTCCCGGTCCTGATCCTCATCGCGATTATTTTCGGCAAACGCATCCGCCGGCACGCCCGTGACGCGCAGGACCGGCTGGCCGACGGCGGCACCGTGCTCGAGGAATCGCTCCAGGGCATCGCCAATGTGAAAGCCTTCGGCAACGAACGTTTCGAGCTCACCCGCTACTCGCACAGCCTGAGCCAGTTTCTGCAGGTCATCATCAAAACCGCCCGCCTGCGCGCCTCGATGGTGTCGTTCATCATCTTCGGCATTTTCGGGTCCATCGTTCTCGTCTTCTGGTACGGCGCGCACCTCATGCAGAGCGGCCAGCTCTCCTTCGGTCAACTCACGCGCTTTGTGCTCTACACGACGTTTGTCGGCGGATCGGTGGCGTCCTTCGCGGAAGTCTTCAGTCATGTGCAAAAGATGCTCGGCGCCACCGAGCGCGTGCGCGAGCTGCTCGACGAAACCCCCGAGATAGACACCCAGGGCGCGCCCCAAGCCGGCGAGCCGCCGCGCTTCCACGGCGAGGTGGCCTTCGAAACCGTCTCCTTCCGTTATCCGTCGCGCCCGCAAAGTCCCGTGCTGCATGATCTCACGCTCAGCGCAAAAGCCGGCGAAAAGATCGCGTTGGTCGGCCCGAGTGGCGCCGGAAAATCCACCATCGTTTCACTCCTCCTGCGCTTCTACGAACCGGACGCCGGACGCATCGCGATCGACGGCCAGCCGATCAGCGGCCTGACCCTCCGCGACCTGCGCGCCAACATGGCCATCGTGCCGCAGGAAGTGCTCCTCTTCGGCGGGTCGATCGAGGAAAACATCCGCTACGGCCGGCCCGACGCCTCCCGCGACGAAGTGATCGCCGCCTCGAAACTGGCGGCCTGCCACGCCTTCATCGAGAAATTCCCCGAAGGCTACGCAACCATCGTCGGCGAG
>DATLIO010000608.1:0-3479 GCA_035539355.1 Luteolibacter sp. | reverse complement strand
GTGTAAAAGAACAGGTTGTTCTGAATCTCCGTCCGCTTCTTGCCTTCGGCGTACTTGATGTTCTGAAGATCGAGACGATAGATCTTCTCGGCACTGAAATCCGCAAGCTCCACTTCGATCGTCTTCGGCCCCGTCTTCCTGATCGAAGCAATGTCGTGCCCACGCTGGTTCTCCGGCTCGCTGCCGTATTGCCAGCGCGGCTGAAGCGTGAATGACGAGAATTTCCACGCGGCCTTGTCCGCAAGCTCGTCAGGCATCTCTTTCGTGAAATTCACGACGAATCCTTTCTTCGTGATCTTCATCGTCTCGATGTCCGCAGGCGTTCCACCGACCCACGTGATCCGCTGCAGGCCTTCCGCAGGCGCACCCCAACCACGGACGGTCTGTCCCGTGTAGAGCTGCTTGCCATCCGGCGAGAACCGCAGACGGTGGTTGCCCGAACGCAGGCCGTGTTCATCAATGAAATGCGTCACCGCTCCCTGGAACTTGCCGTTCACCTTCTCAAGCATCACGCGCGAGATCCGTTTGCCGTTGTTGTCGGGCACCAGAAGCTGTCCGGCGAAAGGACCGAATGACCCGTTCCTTGGCAATTCCATCGGTTCGCCGGCCGAGCGGTTGATCTCCTGATGCGGAATCTCCACCGCGGCCTTGGTCCGGTCCTTGTTGTACTGCCCGATGTTGTCCCGGTAGAACGCGAGGGGATCCTTGCCCTCCCATTTCGCATCCCAGACCAGACTACTAGGATGACCGTAGAAATTGCCCTTCTCGATGTGATACAGCGGCGTCACGGCCTTCCAGTCGCCCTGGTTGTCACCCGCCCACACATTTCCATCCGGATCGCGGTAAATGCCGTTGTGCATGCGGAAGCCGCTCGACCACGGGGTAAGTTTCCCTTTCGCATCGCAGTGCAGGATCCAGCCACGCCATTTCACCGATGAGAAATTCCGCCCGCGTCGTCCGGCAGGCGAATAGTCACCGAGCACATGAGTGAACACCGGACCGTTGTGCGACGCCGTGCCGATGGACAGGAAATAGCCATCCTTGCCATCATCCGTCAGCGTGTTCGTTTCGTGGTAGTTCCCACTCAAACCCCAGCCGGACGAGAAGCGCGTGTAGCGGTCCGCCTTGCCGTCGTTGTCGGTGTCCTCGGCCTCCTGCATGTCCGCCATCTGCGTGACACGGATTTTCGAAGGCGTGATCGCGTCGATCCCGCAGCCGTTGTGGAATCCGGTCGCGAACAGCTCCCATTTGAAAGCATTCGGATCGGTCACCGGCTTCGCCTTCAGCACATCGCCGCGGCGCAGCACCACGAACAACGAACCATCCGGCGCGAAATCAATGCCACCGACTTCCGGCGGCACGCCGTCCGGCAGTTTGATGCTCTCGATCTTGTAGCAATCGTCGAAGAAATCGTCCGCCGTCGCGACGGAAGCCAACAGTGAAAGAAGAAGCAGCGGTTTCATTCGGGTTTGCCGATGGATTGGATGTAAAGGACCAGAGAATCGACTTCGACGTCCTTCAACTGGAAGGGCGGCATGTAGTTCGGCGGATAACCTTTCGAGATCTTCGCGTTCGGATTCTTGATCGATTCGAAGAGATACGCTTTGTCGGCTTCGACCTTCTTGTCGCTGCCTTCGATCTCGTGCATCGATCCCGCAAGTCCCGCAAGGCTCGGACCGTGTCCTTTCGAACCGTCCGTCGAATGGCAGCCGATGCAGCCATAGGCCTGATACAACGTCTCACCCGCTTCGACGTTCGCCTTCGAGAGGTTCACCTTGATCTTGTAACCATGATGCTCGCCGAGATTCTTCCCGGTGAAGTTGCAGAGCATCGATCCCTCACCCGAAGCACTGAATCCGCCTTCGTTCCACGCGAGTTTCGCCTTCGGAGATGAAGTCCATTCGGCCTGATAGGAAAACGAATCCTTCGATGGCCGGACGATCACACTGACTTCATGACTGCCCGCTTTGAACGAAAAGCGCGGCACGCCTTTCTCCAGCGAATACCCGACATACTCCGGTTTTTCGACGGCCTTGCCATCGATCGACAACGGATGTTTCCCTTCCGCCTTGTAGAAAAGGATGCCGACGAGCTGCGGGACATAATCCTTCGCCACCCGCGAGCCGCGTTTCTCGTCACCCCAATACGGAGTCAGATCGATGAAGCCGCCCTGCCAGGCATACATCGGCCGGCACTCGACCGGATCGAACACATAGGAAAGCTGCGGTCCGAAATTCACGCCGATGCCCGCGGGCAAACCGGCGACCGGCTTTTCCTTTCCATCCGTATCGCGGCCCTCTTTCGGCGTGTAGCCGGGAGCGATCTCGCCGCGGTGATGTTGGGAGAACACGGCGTCATCGATTCCCGGATCCGGCAGATAGGTCTGCATCACCAAGGGCGACTCCACCGTGCCCATCGGCCGGTTGTTATAGTTGAGATAGGGTTCCGCCAGCGCGGGCAGAACTCCGAATAGGAGGAAAACGAAGGATTTCATGGGATCACCCGAACGATACGAATTGCATGCAACGGAATCTATCAAAGTTTTTCTCCACGCAGCACGCGGTTGTTATAAGTGTCCGCGATGTAGAGTTTTCCTTCCGGTCCGACGCGGACGCCGTGGGGACGGCGCAGGCCGGTTTTGAGAAACGTGTCACCGACGTTGTTCGCGGCCTTGCCCGGAGTTCCGGCGACCAGCTCGACCTTCCCGGTTTTCGGGAAATAGCGGCGGACACAGTGGTTCTCGGTGTCACAGATCAGAACGTTGCCCTGCTTGTCATCGGCCAGATATTTCGGGCCGTTCATCAACGCCGCGCGGCCGTCGCCGCCATCACCGCCGTAACCTTTCCTGCCTTCCGCATTCACCACCGTGCGGACCTTGCCGTCCTTGATCTCCACCAGCGAATTGCCGCCCCGCAGCAGCACGTAAAGCGTGCCGTCGGCTGTTTCCAAAGTCGCACGGGCATCGCCCATCGGCGCTTCGAGCGCTTTGGCTCCGTCCGGAGGATTTCCTTTCTGACCGTTTCCCGCGACGGTCTTCACCGTTCCCTTGGCGAGATCGATTTCACGGACCCGATGGTTTCCAATGTCGGCGATCAGCAAGCGTTTGCCATCCGGAGCGAGCGTGCCGGTCATCGTGATGTTGAATGACGCGTCCTTCGCCGATCCTCCATCGCCTCCGAACGCCGCTTTGCCCGTCCCGGCGATGGTCTTCACCGCACCGGTCGAGAGATCCATTTCGCGGATCACATGGCTGAAGGAATCACCGATGATCGCTTTGCCGTCCGGAGTGATCTGGATGTCATGCATCCCGTTGAACCATGCCTTCAACGGATCCGCGCCATCACCGGAATCCTGGATCTTCCGGGACTTTTCGTTGTCATGCTGGATGCCCGCGACGAACGAAAGTTTACCGTTCGCCCACTTGAAAACGCGGTTCGATTTGGAGAACTCCACTCCGTAGAGCGCGCCCTTCGAATCAA
>DATLIO010000607.1:0-4089 GCA_035539355.1 Luteolibacter sp. | reverse complement strand
TTCATGGGTAGGATCAGGTTGGGTTGGGGCACGTTATTTGATCAGACGGAAATTGACCGGGTAGCGGAGGAGCTTCCCGTTGTGGGCCTGGATCATCGCGTAAACGACGAGCGCGATGACACAGACGTTCATCGCCATGAGGAAGAGTCCGACGACGAGCGCGACGGCGGTGCCGAGGAAGCTGGCGACGATGCTGATGCCGAACGAGCAGATGAACATCGTGATGGCGAAGTTCATGGATTCCTTGCCGTGCGCGTCGACGACGGCGCTGGATCTGCGTTTCCAGAGCCAGATGACGAGCGGGAAGAGATGGGAAAGCATGGCGAAGGTGCGTTCCTGTTCGGTTGGCATCGCTCCCTGCCCGAATGGCGGGGCGTCCTCAAGTTTGAGCGGGATGCGGTTGGCGACGGCGGCGGTGGTGGATTGGTTCATGATGTGTTTTTTGGAGTTGTGATACAAACGACATCTTGCCCGGGATCCGGATTCCAACAATACGACTTCGGTCTGATTCCGCAGTGTGAAATTATATCATGAATACGACTTCGGTCGGATGGGGGCGGTTGAATTGCCTTGTGTGAAGACGTGCAATTGATATGAAACGTCAGTCTCCGGGGTTTATCATGAAAGCCAACTACCGCGCCGCCGCTTCCGCAGGATTGCTTTTGTCGGCCTGCGCCAATGTCGGTCAGGCGGCGACGACGGTGCAGGTCACGGTCGGTCCGCAGGCCGCGAGTAGCAGTTTCGACACGATGTTTTCGACCCTCACGAGCGTCGAGCAGCTCGTCTCGATCAGCGACGGAGCGGTCAACACGGGCGAGGGTTCGACGATGACCATCAACGCGATCCTCGAAGACAATTCACTGGTGGAGATTTTCAGGAAATCGGTGAGTCCGAGCCCACCGCAGATGTTCCAGAACGTGTCGCTGCAGAGTCTCACTTTGAACACGTTCACCCCGCTTTCCACGCCGCAGAACGTCAAGGGTTTGCGGTTCGGGTTCACGGGCTTTCCTGCCGGAAACTTGGCCTTTCCCGCCCTCACGGTGCTGACCTTTTCGGTGGTTCCCGAGCCGGCGGCCGCGGTGATGATGATGCTTGGATTTGTTTTCCTCGCGTTCCGCCACCGCCGGAAGCTCGCCTGATTCCGTAAGGAAGACGATTTACGGGATTTCGAAGCGCCGCTCGAATTCGGCGAACTTGCCGTTCGGGCTGCGGAGGATTTCATCCACATATCCGATGCTGACATCGAACGCGCCACCCAGCGCTTCGGTCGCGCTCCGGATGATGTGATCCTCTTCTTCGCGGGTGAGTGGTTGTGCCACGACGAGTTGGAAAAGCACGTGGTTCCGCGATGTCTGGATGACCTGGTGCTGGCGGATCGACCGGACTTTCATCACCGCTCCATGACCGTAGTAAGGCGGACGCAGTTCTCCGGACGGAAGCATGAGCAGATCCCGCGCGCGCCCTGGAATGGCGTCGAGAATCGGCAATGTGCGGCCGCACGGGCACGGTCCTTCTCCGACGGTGGCGAGATCGCCGATTTCATAACGGAGCAGCGGCATGGCGAAGTTGTGGAGGGGTGTCACGATGACACGACCCGTTTCGCCCGGAGCGCAGGGCCGGCCATCGGCATCCAGCACTTCGATGATCGATTTCTCGGATTGGAGATGCCAGCGGCCTTCAAGGCATTGGTAAGCCATGGCTCCTGTTTCCGCGGCGGTGTAGGTGCTGGCCAGCGGGGCGTCCCAGATTTCACGGCAGAGTCCGGCGAGTTCGGGAGGGCTCGCTTCGCCGACGCCGATGGCTTCCTTGAGAGGGGGCAGCTTGATGTCCCCGGCGCGTGCATGGCGGAGGATTTCGAGGAGCAGCGATGGAAAGGTGCAGAGGTAATCCGGCTTCACTTCGCGGATCGTTTCGACCAACGCGTGGATGGAAGTGCGGTAATCCAACAGGAAGCTCGGCCCGGTCGGCCAGACGACCGATGCGGGAGGCCCCCAGTTTTCCATGCTCCGCAGATGCACGCTTTCATCCATCGTTTCCCGGCGTTCGTCCCGCAGGATGGAAAGAAAGCGACCCGAGAGATCGCGGCCGCGCCAGACATGGTCGCGCAGTTGGAAGGCCTGCCAGTAGAAGTAATCGAGCGTGCTGCGGGCGATGCGCACCGGACGTCCCGATGAACCGGACGTGACGCTTTCACCGATGCTGCCGTGTCCGTCGGGAAGCGTGGCGACGCGCAATGATTCGCCCAGCGATTGGACTTCAGCGCGGGTCAGGATGGGCAATGAAGACCAGCGCCCGTTCCACTCCGCCAAGGTGAGTGCGGTGCGGTGACGGGCTTCCCGATCAAGCCCGGCGGCCTGCAATCGATCACGCCAGAAGGGCAATTGCGCCGCGGCGTGATCCATGAGTGCTTCGATCTGCGGACGGCGGGCGATGGCCAGTTGTTCCGCGGACATGAACTGGCTTTCCGCGAGCTGCCCGAGCACGGCGAGGAGCGCGGCGGCAGGGGGCTGCGGGATCGCCGGCCAGATCGCACCGGAGAAAGCCGGATGAGGCGTCGGCGGAATCATGCCTGATTGTGTAGGTTGGAAGGCATCGCCCAAGGATAAAGATCCGGAAGAAGCGCTCACTCTTTCGCTGCCGGGCGGAAGCGTTCGGCGATCCTTTCGACTCCACCGCGTGGTCCCGGTTCGGATTGGTATTTGATGGCGGTGGTGTCCCAGGTGGTTTTCCGCGGGTAGGGATAAACCGGCATCGAGATGCTTTTCGAGCCGCCGGGTGTGCCGTGGACCTGGATGGCTTCGGGGGCGATTCCCTTTTCGCGCCAGTCGCGGATCACGGTGAGCATGTCCGGAAGCTGGGTCATGCCCGGGCCTCCGCCGTGCGACATGCCGGGGATGAGATAGAAGCGCGAGAACGCCGCGACTTTCTCCTCGCCGCCGAAGTGTGCGATCACGCGGTCGTAGTAATCGAGCGTCGCATGAAAAGGCACGACCTCGTCGGCGGTTCCGGAGAAGACCAGCAGTTTGCCGCCTCGTTTTTCAAAAGGAGTGAGATCGGGATTCTCGGCGTTGAGATAAGGGCCGAGTGTCGAGGTGTAGGTATCGATGTCTTTGCCGAAGTTGATGTCGGCGAGATTTTTCTCCGCTCCGAACACCCAGCGGAAGAGATAGAGATGTCCATGCGAACCGGCGGGCGAAGCGCCGAAGGGGACGCCGTTGAAAATCCGCTCGCCGGTTTCCGCGTGTTTGGGACCGTCGAACAATTCGCGCAGAGCTACGGCGTGTTTGTCGGTGAGTGTGGGATCGTTCTTCCGCGCGATGGCGATGACGGCTTCGATGTCCGCGGGTGTGCAGCGGGGATCGGAAACGAATTTTCCTGCGGCCGCAGGCACCTCCTTGTCCGCCATGAATTGATTGCCCGCAGCGGTGACGGATTTCATCTGGGATTCGGTGAACGGGCATTTCGCGAGGATCTGTTCGTTCCAAAGGAAGTAGGCATGCAGGGGAGTGCGGCAGTGGGCGGGAACTCCGGCGATGATGCCGTCGTAGTCTTCGGGATAGCGCTGCGCTTCCTGCAACGCCTGCTGGCCGCCGGTGGACCGGCCGGAGAAATACGAGAACTCAGGGGCTTTGCCGTAATAGGTGCGCACGGCTTCTTTCGCGAGGACGGTCATCAGATGCGTGGCCCGGTAGCCGAAGTCCTTCCACACTTCCGGATTTCCGATGCCGGAATCGGAGTTGGGGGCGGTGCCCATGTCGGTCGTGGCGACCGCATACCCGTTGCGGCAGTGGGCGGCGAGACCTCCGGGATGGATCGAGCCCGCTGAGCCTCCGTTGCCGAGTCCGACGAACCGGCCGTTCCAGCGGGTGGGTTCGGGAAGCCAGATCTCCACCCGGATGTTCGAACCTTCCGCGGGTTGCAGCAGAGCTTTCACCACGGTTCTGGAGGGCAACCCTTCGATCACCTTTCCATCGGGCAATTTCATGCCGGGTTCGGCCAGCGACTCGACCTGCAGGGTTCCTTTGCCGATGGGAAGGCGCTTCAAGGCTTCCAGTGCGTCGGCCTGTGAAAACGAGAGCGCCCATGCGG
>DATLIO010000606.1:0-2147 GCA_035539355.1 Luteolibacter sp. | reverse complement strand
GATGGCGTTCTCACCCTTGTGCGGCTGTGAACTGTGGGCCGCCTTGCCGGTGGTTTTCAGCGTGGTCCAGAGCGATCCCTTGGTGACGTGCACGACTTCCATCGAAGTCGGTTCGCCGACCAACGCGAAGGTGTATTCGTGGCCGTGGTTCTTCGCGAAATCCTTCGAGCCCCATTGATTCGATTCTTCGCCCATGAACGCCACGAAATCGAAGGCGACCGGGGATTTTTTCTGAAGGTCGCGGGTCTGGCGCAGCGCCCAGAGCATCGCGGCCATGGGACCTTTGGTATCGGAAGATCCCCGTCCCCAGATCCGGCCGTCGCGGATGTCGCCGCCGAAAGGATCGACGACCATGCCGCCGACTCCGACCGTGTCGAGGTGGGGTCCGAAAAGAACCCGCGGGCGTCCGTCCAGCGGAACGAACCGGGCGATGAGGTTGGGCCTGCCGGGACGGATTTCCTCCAGAGTGACTTCCGCACCCAGTGCTTCCAGCCAGCCGGCCAGGAAATTGGCGATCTCCGTTTCACCGGTCAGCTCGGTGCCGGGAGTGTTTTCGGGATTCACCGATGGGATCCGCACGAGATGCTGGAGCAGGGAAACAACGTCGGCTGGCATAGTGATAGACTCCGGTCTGGAATCGGGTGAAGCAAGCGAAGAGCGGCCCCGGAAAATTTACAACCGTTGACTTGCAATTTCGCGCAGTGGGATGAAAGGATGATCCGTTAAATCCACAAAAATCATGAGCTACGAAATCAAAACCGACGCCGCCGGGAAATTCCGTTTCAACCTCAAGGCTGGCAACGGCCAGGTGATCCTCTCCAGCCAGGGCTACGCCGACAAGGCCGGGGTGGAGGGAGGCATCGCTTCCTGCCAGGCCAACGGACCTCTGGAGGAAAGCTACGAACGCAAGGATTCCGTGAAAGGTGAGCCCTATTTCGTCCTCAAGGCGAAGAACGGTCAGATCATCGGCCAGAGCGAAATGTATTCCGCCGTGGCCGCCCGCGAGACAGGGATCGAATCGGTGAAGAAGAACAGTCCTTCGACAACGATCAAGGAGGTCTGAACCACCGATTTGAGAAAGGCTGGCACGCGTGAACACGTTTCACTGCGGACACCCATGAGATTCTGTTTGTTCTATATCTTCGCGGCGATGGCCGGTGCGTCGGAGCCGTGCAGGATCGAGATCGTGGACAAGGAGAATGGCTGGCCGGTTCCGCTGGTGGAACTGGTCACCACCCATCAGACGAGCCATGTCAGCGACAATGCCGGGGTGATCGCGATCGATGACCCGGAACTTTTGAACCGGCCTGTCTGGTTCAATGTGAAAGGGCACGGCTACGAGGTTCCCAAGGACGGTTTCGGTTTCCGGGGCGTGAAGGCAACGTTGGCGCCTGGCGGCAAGGTGAAGATCGAGGTGGAGCGCCGCAACGTCGCGAAACGTCTCGGTCGCCTGACGGGAGCGGGATTGTTCGCCGAACAGGAAAACCTCGGGGGTTCTCCGCCAGTTCCCGAGACCGGTGTTTTCGGCTGCGATTCCGTTCTGATGGGCCGTTATGGAAACCGGTTGTTCTGGCTTTGGGGGGACACCACCGTTCCTGATTATCCGTTGGGGGTTTTCGATTCCACCGCGGCGACAACCCCGCTGCGTCCGGTCACGAAATTCGAGCCTCCGCTTTCCATCCGGTTCGAGCATTTCCGGAACCATGAAGGGAAGCCACGGGGTGTGGCGAAGATGCCGGGAGATGGCCCCACCTGGTTGGCGGGCATGATTTCGATCGGAGGAGGAAATGCTCCGGATTCCCTGGTGGCGACGTATTCGAAGATCAAAGGCCACGTCGATGAGTATGAGATCGGCCTCTGCAAGTGGGACGAAGCGTCGCAATCGTTCAAACCGGAGAAAGTGCTGTGGACCGCATCGCAGGGAGCCAAGCCCGCGTTGTTGCCCCGAGGCCATCCGGTGCGCTGGACGGATCCCGGTGGAAAGCGATGGATTCTTTTCGGCGATCCTTTTCCTGAAATGCGTTGCCCCGACAACTACGCTTCATGGAGCGATCCGGGCACATGGGAAAAAGTGGAGCTTCCGGCATCACCGCGATCCGGTGAAGATGATTCGGAAGTGAAGCCGCACCGTGGCTCGATCGCGTGGA
>DATLIO010000605.1:0-5142 GCA_035539355.1 Luteolibacter sp. | reverse complement strand
CCACAGGAACTGGTGGATCGCATCGAGAAGGAATACGGCCTTCGTTTCAAATCGACGCCCAAAGTCCACAAGATCAGCACGGATGAATTGCGGGATCGGATTTCCGCATCGCTGGAGAGTCATTTCGGTCCCGGTGGCGTGTATTACCGGGAGGAGGCCTACAAGCTGCTCGGCTGGCTTCTGCCGGATGACGCGTTGGTCCAGCAGTTGACGGCCGTGAGGTCGGTCGGCGCGCGGGCCTGGTTCGACGACGATACGGGCGAGGCGTGGGTGACCGACAAATTCCGGATCGAGAACATCCCGGATCAGGCGGCTTTGCTGCGGATCGTGACACGGATCCTGCTCGATCAGAATTTTCCGCCGCCTAGGGAGTATCCGGGCGATGATGCGTCGCGGGCGAGGGAGGCATTGCACCAAGGTGCGGCCTCCGCCAGCGAGTCGAAGTATTACGCGGAGAAAGCGAGGACGGAAGGGTTCACCCCGCTGACCGACAATTCGGAAGCGGAGAGATTGTTCCAGAGCCTGACTCCATTCATCCAAGGCACGACCACTTTTCCCGCCGTGGAGGGAGCCGCCTATGTCGGTGCTCTGAAATCGTTGGGTTTGGAAAAGCTCCATGAAGGGCTCCGCAATCCGCCGCTCACGACCGGCGCGATCTACGAGCCGGGTGAAAACGCGGGGGCTCCGCCGGCCATTGAGATGCCGAAGGTGCCGGGTGATCCGTTCATGAGCGACTCGGCCGGCGAACTGGGCCTGAAGCTTTGGGTGTTCACGTTGGGTGATCCTGAAGCGTCGCTTGAGATTTCCTCCGCCTGGAAGAACGACCGCTATGTGTTTTTCCCCGAGGATGAGACGACTTCCGGTGTTGTCTGGGATGTGGTGCTGGATTCGAAGGAGGCGGCCGACAAATTCCAGTCGGTGGCTCTCGACATGACCGCGGCCTTGGCTGGAAAGGAAGACACGGCTCCCCTGGCGGTGCCGGTGGAAACGTTGGAGAAGCGGTTTCTCCAGGTTTCGAGGGTCGGGCCGGACCGGGTGCGGTTCGTGAACGCCGCGAAGAAGGAAACGGCTGAGAAGTTGAAATGAAAAAGGCGCGGCAATCGCCGCGCCCTTTTGCTTTTGATGGATCAGTTGGCCTTGGGGGCGGCCGGTGGATTCTTCGGATCGTAAGGAGCCGGTTTCGGACCGGGCTTCTGTTTCATCTCCTTCTGGAGGGTGCCGAGCCATGCGACGAGATCGCGGACCTCACCGGGTTTGAGCAGATACTCCATGGGTGGCATCGCGGAAGCCGCGGGCGGGATCTCCGCAAGGTCGGCTTTCTTCACGCGCCAGACTTTTCCGGAAACGTTGATGTCGAGGTAATCGCCGCCTTCTTCGACGAGCGTGCCGCCGAGGGTGGTCTTGTCCTTGAAGGTGACCATCACCACACCGAAGCCGGGAGCGATCTTCGCGCTCGGGTTGATCATCGCTTCGAGGAGGTAGTGGGCGTCGTGTCTCTTGCCGATGCCGAACAGGTTCGGACCCGCATCACCGCCTGCGGCGTGACTGTCGTCGCTGGCGCGGTGGCAGCGCATGCACTGTGAGGCCGGATGGGTGGAGAAGAGTGAGAAACCATTTTTCGGGTCACCGCCTTCGAGGGAGATGTTCCATTTCGCGAGCGGGTCGGGATTGGCGGCGAGCGTCTTCTCGAAGTCGGCGAGCGCGGCGGCGACGGCCGGATCCTTGCGGGTCTTCGCGCCTTCGATCAGCTCGATGGCCGAAGCGGATTTGCCGGTCGCGGCTTTGAGCGTGCCGAGGTGTTTCACGAAGAAACCATCCACATCCGCACCGGGAATGTTGGTGAGGATCGTCCAGCCCTTCTGGGCGCGTTCGGCGTTGTTCGAATCGATCGCGGCTTCCAGCGGGGCGATGGCGGCTTTATGATCGCTCTTCGCCAGATTGTTCAACGCCGAGATGGCGACTTCGTTCGCGGGATCGACGGCGACTTTCGCAAGGAACGCCGTGAGGTCCGCGGGTTTGCGCTCGACGAGAAGATCCAGGCCTTTGGCGCGGGCTTCGGCGGGAACCTTGGTGTTGTTGATCAGGCTGCGGAGCGTCGCTTCATCGAGCGACTTGGTGTCGAGCTTGTAATGCTCCATGAAACCGAGCGCGGCGGTGAGGACGAAGCCCTCCTGCTTGAGCAGGCCGGGAAGGGCTGCATTGAGGGTGGGTTGGATGTCCTCGAGTTTGCGGGCTGGCAGCGGACGGTAGTGGCCGGTGAGCTGGTCGTTCGTGTGCGGCTCGGTCCAGATCGAGATGAGGCGGAGGGCTTCTTCGCGGACTTCCTGCGGCTGGCTGGCATCGGTGGCGACGTTCAGGACACGCTGCAGGTTCTCCGCATCGCCGATGCGGAACGAGTTGTGGATGAGGCGGCGCATCATGAACGGCGTCCATTTGCGGTCCTTCAGATCGTCGAGGAGCTTGGCGACGAACGGGCGCTGTTCGTTGAGGTTGTTGTCGTAGATGGCGCGGACGGCTTCATCGGAGACGGCAGGATCGGCGTCGGAAACCAGAAGCCAGACTTTGGGATCCTGGAGGCGGCGCATGGCCACGACGGCGGCGAGGCGCACTGCGGCGGATTTGTCCGACTTCAGGGCGGAGAGGGCGATTCCTTTTTCGCCGAATTTCTGAAGAGCGAAAATGCCGGCGTGACGGAGATAGACGTCCTTGTTGTCGTTCTCGCGCAGCATTTCGCAGATCGCGTTGAACTGGCTTACCGTGCCCATCCGGCCGAGCGCGATGGCGGCTTCGGAGCGGACCCGCAGCGATTTGTCGGTGGTCAGCACGCTGAGTGGAAGGGCATCGGCGGGGACTCCCGACGTGGAGATGGCCCGGATGGCCTGTACGCGTGTTTCCTCATCCGCATGTTCGAGGAAAGGAATGATTTCCTCGGCGGCGGCGCGGCGTTCACGCTGGTCGGGAAGGTTGGCGAAACCCTCATTGTTGGGAACCGGCACCGGACCACGGCGGGCGAGAATGCCAAGACCCCAGAGACTGTGGATGCGCTCCATCTGGTCGGCGGATTTCACCGATTCCTTGAACGTTTTCAGAGCATCCGGCTTGCGGGTGAGTGCGATCTGGGCGCGAAGGCGGACACGCATGTCAGGATGCTTGAGCAGCTTCGCGACATCGGCGGCCGGCAGGTTGCCGATGCCGTCCTTGATGAGCTTGCCTGCTTCCGCGGCTTCTTTCGCGCGCCAGGTTTTGTCTCCGGCGCTGAGAGCGAGGACCCGGCCTTTGTCGTGGGAGGTCCAGCCGTTCATGAAGTCGGTGACGATCAGCTTTCCGTCGTAGGAATATTCCACATCCGTCGCGCCGATGCCCCATGAGAGCTTGCGGTTGTCGGTCATTTCCATGCCGGCACCCTTCGGTGTCATCTCGAAGGAGAAGATGCCCGAGTTCGCACCGCTGCCGCGATAGTCGCAGACCAGGAAATGGTTGTCTTCGGTTTCGAGGAAACCCGTGCCCGGGTGATAGGTGAGGCCGGAAGGTCCGGCGGTGAGATGGGCGACGGCGGGAAGCAGGTAGGCAGGCTGCGATTCGTTGCGCAGTTCCCACATCTTCTCATTCATCCAGCGGCTCGGAGGACGATTCGCGAGGCCGATCTGGCGATGGAACGTGTGCATCGTCTGGTTCTCCATCTGCCAGCCGGTGTCGCCGCCTTCCATGAGATAGACAACGCGCGCCGCGTCGCCCTGGTCGGAGTTGTTGTCGACGGAGAACGGATTGCCGTATTTGTCGAAGGCGATTTCCTTCGGGTTGCGGAGACCGGTGTGGAAGATCTCGAAGCCGGTGCCATCGGGCTCGAAACGGAAAGCGACGCCTTCGTTCGGATAGTGGTATTTCTTTCCATCCTTCGTCGTGAAGCTCAGGCCGCGGTCGCCGCAGGTGCCGTAAATGCGGCCATCAGGTCCGAGAACGAAACCATTGAGGTCGTGGCCGGAAATCGAAACGCGGATGCCGAATCCTTCTTCGACGACTTTTTTCTGATCGGCGACACCGTCACCGTTTTCATCACGGAGCGCCCAGATCTTGGGGATACAGGCGAAGTAGGTCGTGCCTTCGAAAGCGAACACGCCGGCGGCGGTGCCATCGAGCACGTCGTTGAAACCATCGGCGAAAACCGTGGAGGTCTCGTAAACGCCATCGCCGTCCTTATCCACCAGCTTGCGGATCAGTTCGGATTTCGCGGTGAGCGATTCGATGCTGACCTTCTCCTTCCATTTCTCGTGCATCTTCCGGCGATCGCCGGGCTCCTGGCTCTGGAGGTCGTCGAGATACCAGTAAAGGTGCTCGCGGTTGTCCTGCACCCCGAAGCGGAAGCGGTGGGTTTCGGAAAGGAAGATGTTGTTCTGCTCGTCGATGGCGAGAGCGGTCGGGGAAATCGTTTTCTGATCCTTCCAATCCGCGATGACTTTGAGGGTCGTGTTTTCGGGGATCGTGACGCCCGGAAGATTTGGGTCGTTGATCAGTCCTGCGGAGTAGGATTTTCCGCCGCGGGTGCTGGAGGGGAATTTCTGGTTGGGGTAATCGGTGAAAATGAAATGGTCCGCAGCGATGATGCCCCAGGTGCCGGTCGCTTCGTCGAGCAGACGGATCTGTGCTTTCTTGCCCTTGAAATCGCGGACGTCCCAGACCGTGGCGCGCATTTCGAGATCGTTCTTGCCGGTGGCTTCGCGGACGACCTTGCCCTCGACCAGAAGTTGGACGGCCGTTTTGCCGGCATGATTGCCGCCGCCGACGAGGAAGGCGATGTAGGGCTCGACGAGGGTGATTTCCGCGGAGGTGAGCGAGCCGGTCACGCCGTCGCCGCCGTTCGCCGAACAAGCGAGATATTCACCCGAGTAATTCTTGAACTCGCCGTTCATTTCCGGGGTCTTTCCGGCGACAGGGGCGACGCCGAATGCCTTGCCTTCGAATTTCCAGTCGTCGAAGCCGTCGCCGTCGAAGGTTTGGAAAACTTTGGTGCCCGCCTGGAGCGGAGTGGCCGCGGCCACGGTTGCGACGATGGATTTGACGATTCGATTCATGAGACTGGGTTGCGGGACAGAAGAACTAGGGCGGGAAAACCGGGTTGCCAAGGCGGGAGTAGCGTTCCGGGAG
>DATLIO010000604.1:0-2072 GCA_035539355.1 Luteolibacter sp. | reverse complement strand
GCAAGGATGTCAGGATGATACCCGCCATTTCCCCGGCCTCCGAAACTCGAATGCGTCGCCTTGTCGAAGACGACCTGCCACGCCGCCGCGTTGGTCAGGGAGGGAAACACCTTCAACCGATCCGCCGGAGTCGTTTTCCCGATCGGGCTTTCATCGAGCGTCCCCGTCAGCAGCAGGCAGGGAATGCGGATCGATTCGAACGATTTCGCCGGATCACCCAAAGCCGGAGGCGCGGGACTCATCATGATCGCCGCCGAAACCCGCGGATCCCGGAAAGAAATCTTTCCCCCGGCGAATTCCTGCCCCGCCACGATCTGCGCCGTGTGCGCTCCGAACGAATGTCCGGAAATCCCGATGTGCTGCAGATCCATCCGGTCCTTCCATTCGCCCTCCTTGTTCCAGACCGCAAGCTCATCGATCACCGCTTTCACATCCTCTCCCCGCAGCTTCAGATTTTCAAAAGAAGCCGCCGATTTCATGTTCACCATCCGCTGCCCCGTCTGAGCTTCCTTCCAAACCGCATCATCGCTTCCCGGATGCTGGAGAAACACCGCGAAGTAACCCCGCTTCGCCCAATGCTCTCCAAGCCACGCGTTGTTGTCCCGCGATCCACCCAGCCCATGGGAAAACAAAATCACCGGGACTTGCTTCTTCTCCGGCAGATAAACCCTCACCGGGATGATCCGGTCGCGTTTCGCATCGCGGATCTCACGAGTCTCCGAAACCACCTTCGTTTCAGGGACCGCCATCGGATCATAGGCCGCCTGTGAAACCGCAGCGCCAAACACCGCAGCCAGTAAAAATCCGATCACTCTCATGCAGCGGAAACACCGGTCAGGCCCGTCGGTTGCGGAGCTAACGCGTCAGCCGCCACCTCTCGGTCTTCTCCGGCGATCCGTATTTCTCCAGAACTTCCCGGTAAACCGGATTGTCTTCATACCGGAGCGCCTGTTGGAAAAACGGCAGGATGATCCGGCGGTCCACCGGTTTGATCTGCTGGCCCAGATCCCACTCCTTCGCCGGATCCATGTAAGGAATCAACAGATCGAGGGCCGCTTTCAGACTCTGGCCTTTCGGCCCGCGATGTTTCCAGAAATCAACGCCCACATTCTCCCCCAACGCCGCGAGCCTGAGAAACGCCTGCAGATTGAAGATCGTGTAGCTGAACGAAATCGTCCGCTTCAGTTCCAGCGGCTGCTTTCCATCCGGTTCGATCTCCGCGTCCAGCCTCCGGACCAACGCCTTTTCCAGCCGATCCCGCGCTTCCTCCTTCTTTCCGAGATACAACGCAAGATGCGAGGCGAGCACGTCATAATAGACGCCGTGGTTGTTCTTCGCCTTCTCCTGATCCAGCCCGTTCCTGCTCGTCCGCAACCAATGGTGGAACTCGCCGAGCCATGCCGAAAGCGCCGCATCATCCGCCGCCGTCCATGCCTGCGAACCACGGATCATGGCGACGCCTTCCATCAGATCCGACAACGTTTCCGCTTCGAGCAATCCGATCCCGCGGCCATCGCTTTTCCCCGGAATCGCCTGCGCGTGGTTCATGTTCGGATTCATCCGCGTCGCCGGATCGAGATACCAGACGCGCACCAGTTCCGCCGCCTTCACCGCGTAGGCCTCCTTGCGGGTGATGAAATAAGCGAGTCCCAGCGTTCCCACCGCCTCGTTCGTATCACCGAACGCATCCCCATCATTCCCCTCCCTCGCCGCCGGATTCCGCTGCCCGTCTTTCTGGATGTAGGGCAGGCCGTCCGCTTTCTCCGGATCCGGCCACCAATAGATACCAAAGCTATAGTAGTCGTGCCTGTCCCCGCTCGATGCGACCAGCTTCTTGTCCATCACCGAAGCCGGCCTGCGTTTCAACTCCTTGTCCGCGTCCTTGATCAATGCATCGACCGCCGGCTTCAACTGTTCCAGTCCCGATGGATTCGCGGAACTATCCAACTTCGAAACCGGAGTCAACAACGGCCCGGCATCGCCCGCCCGGATCTCAAAGGGCAGAAAAAGAACAACCGCAGTCAGCACAACCACTCGGGACATCCATCCAACGCACATGGTCGGTCAAGGGG
>DATLIO010000603.1:0-3549 GCA_035539355.1 Luteolibacter sp. | reverse complement strand
GTGCGGCGTTGGCCGGTGCGGGTGAGAGTTTCAGTTTGGTGTCGATGCCTTTGGCTTCGCTGAAACCTTCCGACAGGGCGAGGATCGCTTTCACGAGTTGATCGGCTTCTGCTTCGGTGACGGCGATCTGCGGTGGCATCGGGACTTCGCCCCAGACGCCGGTGCTGCCGGTCTTGAGTTTGCCTTTCAGGTAATCGGCCGCGTCGGCCTTGTCGCGATACTTGAGCGAGACGTTGACGTAGTTCGGTCCGACGGACGGGACGTTGATCTGGTGGCAGGCGAAGCAAAGGCGGGCGGTGAGCAGCTTCTCGACATCTGAACTGACGGACGGGCCGCCGGAATCATGGCCGGTCGCAGGAATGTAGCGGGCGCGGATGATGACGTCGTTGGGATTCGGGATGTTCTTGTTGTCGATCTTGATCGCGAGCTCCTGATCGAAACCGAGTGTCTTCGGTTGGCCTTCGATCTTCAGAGCGAGGTGTTCCTGCTTCACTTTCTCGACGAGCGGGATGCGGGCGATGGTCGTGTTGCCTTTGCCATCGGTGGCGACGGCACGGACTTCGGTGGCCGCTTCGATGGTGAGGGTGGCCGTGGAGCCGGTGCCGAGGAGGACTTCGGTGGGGCCGGTGGTGATGTACCAGTTGATGGTGATCTTGTCGTTTTCCGCATCGGTGGCGGTTTTGACTTTGAAGGTCTTGTCGCCGGATTTCTCGACTTCGAGTTTAGGTGCCTTGTTCGCGGATTCCGGAGTGAGGTGGATCAGCTTGCCGTTGGTGCCGAACCACCATTCGCTGCCGTATTCGAGGAGCCAGAGGCTGCCGTCGGCTGCCATCTTCAGGTCCATCGGGTGGACGAACTTGTCGGCGAGGACGGTGAGGCTTTCGAGCTTCTCGTCCTTGTCGAGCTTGGCCTTGTAGATCTTGCCGCGCATCCATTCGTAGGTGAGGAGAGTCGCGTCGCCTTCCTTGCCGAGGATGTTGTGTTTGCGGTTGGCGTCGTAGTAATAGACGGGACCTGCCATCGCGTTGCGGCCGCCTTTTTCCATGACCGGGAACTCCTTGCTCTCGGAATACGGATACCAGATGAAAGCCGGATTCGCGGGCGGGAGATCGGTGATGCCGGTGTTGAGGCGGCTTTCGTTCTTCGGTGCGGCGGGATCGTATTTGCCGGTGATGGTTTTGGTCGCGTAGTCGTATTTCGAATACGCCTTCTGGTCGGCGATGATCATCGGCCAGCCGAAGAAGCCGGCTTTCTTGGCCTGGTTCACTTCGTCGTAACCCATCGGTCCGCGGTCGCTGTCCTTGCCGGAGTCGGGTCCGACTTCGCCCCAGTAGAGTGTGTTTTTCTTCTGATCGACGGAGAAGCGGAACGGATTGCGGAGACCCATCACGTAGATCTCCGGTTTGGTTTTCGGCGTGCCGGGTTTGAAGAGGTTGCCGGCGGGGATGTCGTAGGTGCCGTCCGGTTTGATCTTGATCCGGAGGATCTTGCCGCGCAGGTCGTTCGAGTTGCCGGCGGAGCGGAGGGCGTTGGCGTATTCGTGGCCGTCGCGTTCGTCGGTCGGGTTGAAGCCGTCGGTTTCGAACGGGTTCGTGTTGTCGCCGGTGGAAAGGTAAAGAAGCCCGTCAGGTCCGAATTCGATCGCGCCGCCGTGGTGGCAGACCTTGTTCGCGCGCTCGATCGGGATGTCGAGGATCGCGACTTCCGACGCGAGATCGAGAACGCCGTCCTTCAGCGTGAAGCGCGCGAGGCGGTTGATGATCTTTTCCGGATGCGAGTAGTAGAGGTAGATGAAGTTGTTCTTCGCGAAGTTGGGATCGAGCGCGATGCCCTGCAGGCCGTCCTCACGGGCGTAGGGGCTGTTGCGGTCGGTTTTCTTCAGGTGCTCGACGGGGATCTTGGCGATCTCGAAAACGCCGCCGGTCGATGGGCGGACGCGGAGCAGGCGGCCTTCGCGCTCGGTGATGAAGACGTCGCCGTCCGGAGCGATGTCGAAGGCCATGGCGTCCTCGAGATCGGTCGCGATGTTGTCGCGGGTGAGCGGTTGGGCGAATGCGGAACCCGTGAGGGCGAGAATGAGTGGGATGATGGGTTTCATCAAATTACGGTTCATGGACAAAACGGAACGGTAAGGCACTACCGGTTAGATTTCGTGGCTGTCGCCAGGTTGCGGGATGATGATTTCGGTTTCGGGGAGGCGGCGGGAAATTTCCTGGCGGAACCACTCGACAGCTGGATCGTCACCGTGGACGAGAAATGTCTTTTTGGGTTTCACCTTGCAGATGTAGTCGGCGATCGATTCGCGGGTGGCGTGGCCGGAGAAATCGAACACCTTGACCTCGCAGTTCAGTTTCACGGCCGGGTAGGCGGGGTCAAGAAGCACGTCATCGCCGGGTTGTGCGGCGCGGATCCGGCCGCCGGGGGAATCCGGATCGGCGTAGCCGACGAAGAACAGACCGTGCTTCGGATTTTCCAGAAGACCCTGGCGGGCGAAATTGTTCGAGACGGTTTTTTCCGTCATCATGCCGCTGGAAAGGGCGTAGATGCAGCCGGGGAGGAAGGGGATCGGGCCGGTGCGCTTTTTGGTGCCGGCTTCGAGATCCATGTGTTTGAGGAATTTGAAACCGGGGAGCTTGCGGCGTGAGATGTCGGCGTGGCGATCGTAGATCATCGTCATCTTCGTGCTCAGGCCGCCGATGTAGACCGGCGTCTTCTTCGGCACGAGGCCTTCCTTTTTGAAGCGGTCGATCATGCCGAGCACTTCCTGGGTCTTGCCCATGGCGAAAACGGGGATGAGGGCGGAGCCGCCGCGTTCGAGGGTTTTCGCGATCGCATCGGCGAGCGCGTTTTCCTCCGTGAGACGATCGTAATCCGGGCGGCGCGCGTGGTCGCCGCGGGTGGTTTCGATGATGAGGGCGTCGACGGTTTCCTCGGGAAGCAGCGCGCCTTTCTGGATGGTGGCGTCCTCGAAATTCACGTCGCCGGTGTAGAGAACCGTTTTGCCGTCGCCTTTGATCGTGACCGCGACCGAGCCGAGGATGTGGCCGGCGTCATGGAACATGGCGCGGACGGAGCCGTCGCGGCTGAGATCGAACGGGCGCTCGATGCCCTTGTGTTCGAATTTCTCGACGATGTAGTCGATGTCCTTGTGTTCGAAGAGCGGATACTCGGTGATGCCGAGTTCGATGCGCTTCGCCTGCATGACGTTGACGGAGTTGTGCAGGAGTGCGGTGGAGAGTTCCGCGGTTTCGGGCGAGAGGAAAACCGTGGCGTGCGGTTGGTTTTCCAGAAGGACGGGAAGCGTGCCGACGTGGTCGAGGTGGGAGTGGGTGATGACGACCGAATCGATGGAGGCGGGCTCGAGGAATTCGTGGTGCGGGGTGGCTTCGATCCCTTCGTGTTTCGGATGCATGCCGGAATCGAGGACGACGCGGGCGGATTCGGTTTCCAGAAGGTAGGAATTGGCACCGATCCCGGCGTGGCGGCAGAGGCTTTTGAAAATCATGGGTAAAACGGGAACTGGAAGGCCCGCGGACATTGAGCGAGGGG
>DATLIO010000602.1:0-2126 GCA_035539355.1 Luteolibacter sp. | reverse complement strand
TTCCAGAAACCGGCGAGCGAACCATCGCTCGCCTCCCCGCCTTCTTCCGGGGAAGCCGATGCCATCGCACCGGCGCTCGGATCGTTCACCGGATCCGCAGCCTCACCACGGCCGGAAATCTTCAGCACGTTCATCCAGATTTCCTGCGGACGGTCATTCGGAACTTCGCCCGATCGGGGTTGGGAACGGACCCGGACCACCGAATTCGTTCCCGAGGTTTCCTGCAACCGGCGAACCGCGAAATCATAGGCGTCCACCTGCCACTTCATCTTTGTCGGAAAACTCACCGTGTAGTCGACCCGATCCACGATCACCGGCGCTGCGCCCATGTTCCGGATCGCCTTCGCCTGCTCCGTCGGTCCGCCTTTCACATTCCAATCGAATTCGAACCCGGTGTTCACCGCGTCCGCCATCGAACTGACCCAAGCCTTCGAACATTCCGTCAGAGGCCGGCCATCGGCACTTGCCAGAGCGAACGAAATCCACGGTTTGGAAATCCCGCTCAACGTGATACCTCCCCCGAACTTCCATCCTTCGGCCGGAGCCGGCCCGACGAACACCTTCGCCGTCGGAGTATCGATGATCAGACGTCCCTTCCGCCAATCCCACGTCACCGGTCCGCCATGAACAGCGCCGTCCTCCGGACCGGAAACCGCGTTCTCCTTGATCAGATCGAAATCCCCATCCGGTTCGAAACGCAATCTCGCCCCGCGGCTGAACACGTCATCCTTCATCCCGATCCCGTTGGCGAAGGTTCCGCTGAAAATCCCTTTCGCCCCCACCCGGTAGATCGCCGGCTTCGGAGCTGCGGGGATCATGCCACCGAGGAACATCCGCCCGCCCAACGCCATCATCGAAGTCATCGCCGGATCGGATTCATGATGGACCCCGTCCCAGTAATGCGACGCCGTCATGTATTTCATCGGACGCCCCATGTATTCCTCGTCGTTCTCGCCACCGCCATTCCCTCCCCAGTAGTGGAAGAACACCGCATCCCAATCCTGCCATGAAGCCAACGCCGCGAGCCGGAACGGATACTCCGTCCGGTACGGACTCGGCCGTGCCTGGTTCGTCTCGTAGATCACCGTGACTTTGTCGTCGACCGTGTGACCGTCCATCACATAGGCCGCGGGCTGTTTCGCGATCTGGCTCGTGGTGTCCCAGAAATACATGCCGAAGTTCGCCACATCACCGCGCGTCTGCTGATAGATCCACGGAATGCTCGGGCGATACTGCGTGTCGAAGCTGAACGCCGCGACCGCCACACCGGCACCCTCAGCAGCCTGCTTGCGGCAAAGCGTCCGCAACTCCTGGTAAAACGCATCCGCCAGCTCGATCGTGAACCGCGTGAAATCTCCGGCACGTTTCGCCGCGCCATCATTCCCCGCACCGACCGCCACCGCCTTCAGTGATCCATATCGTTCGCCGTCTTCCAAACGCCCCCATGCTCCGAGCAGATCCTTCTCATCCGCATACCGGCCGCTCACCCACGCCGACCATTTCGCATCGAGTTTCCCGCGGAAATACTTCGGCCACTTCGCGCCACCGCCTTCCAGCAGATGCCTCACGATGCCGAGTTCGTTGTCCAGTTCCCAAACGGCGATGTGCTCCTCTTCGGCATATCTCTTGCCGGTATACGGATTCACCCGGTTCAGGAAATTCACCGCATGCCTGAGCCGCGCCTGCTTCGCCCGTTCATCGACGAATGCCAGTCTTCTGAAATTCGCACTGCCACCCGCATCCGCACTGCCCGGCATCTCCTTCACCGCGGCTTTCCACGCCTCCCAATCGTCCCCTCCCGCCACGAACGAATCATCGCGCATCAGGAGCTTCGCAGGCATCACGCCCATCAACTGCGTCGCCATCAGGAAAAACCCCTCGCTCTTGAAATCCGCATACATCCGGTCGATCCGATCCATTTCCGAACCGTCGCCTTTCGCCGACGCCGCGAAATCTCCGCTCACGATCGACCTTTCATCATACGCCTTGTCCGCGACCGGCCAGACGCGCCACGCATTGAAGCCCATCCGCCGCATGCGCGGGATGCTCCCATAGCCCACACCTCCCCAAAGCCGCAGACGCTCCCCTCCATAGAAAAGATTGCCTCCCTTGTGCTCCACATAGAC
>DATLIO010000601.1:0-1640 GCA_035539355.1 Luteolibacter sp. | reverse complement strand
TTCCAGAGCTGCTCGAAAATTGCGTTGGCGAAACGCAACACCATGATGTTCTGCGCGGTTTCCTTGCCGAGATAGTGGTCGATGCGGAAGGTATCGCGTTCGGGGAAGGCTTCGACGACCATCTCGTTGAGCACCTGGGCGGTGGGCAGGTCGGTGCCGAAGGGTTTTTCGACGATGACGCGCACCCAGCTTCCGTCCTTGGATTTGTTCAGCCCGCTCTTGCGCAGGTTCTCCAGGATGACGGGAAATTGGTCCGGTCCGGCCGAGAGATAGTAGAGCCGGTTGCCGCGCGTGCCGCGCTGGGCGTCGAGTTCATCGAGCCGCTTGGCCAGGGATTCGTATCCTTCGAGGTTATCGAATTCGCTGCGGTGGTAAAAAATGGACGAGGCAAAGCTGGACCAGAGTTCGTCGTTGATCTTCTGGCGCGAGAATTTGCGGGCGGCTTCTTCGATTTCCTTGCGGAAAATTTCGTCGGATTTCTCGCGGCGGGCAAACCCCACGACGCTCACGGCGGGTGGGAGGGCCCCGTCGGCGGCGAGATTGTAGAGGGCAGGCAGGAGCTTGCGATGGGTGAGATCGCCGGTCGCGCCGAAGATTACCACCGCGCAGGGTTCGGGCATCGCGCGGCTCGAAAGCCCCTCACGAAGCGGATTAACATCTTTGCTGTCAGGCATTGGCTTTTGATAAACATTCCTGCCATGGGTGACAACGGTGAAGGCGGGATGGATTATGAAAAACTTTCACAACTTGCGCAGGCGGAGGTTCATGCCGCCCTCTCCGCCTTGCCGCGAGAGCTGCGGGCGCGGGTCGATGCGGCCCCGGTTTTCCTGGAGCCCTATCCGGACGAGGACGATATTGCGTCCGGCATCGAGCCGGACACGCTCGGATATTTCGACGAAGGCTCACCCGAAGCGCCCACGCCACGCATCCGACTCTGGCTGGAAAACATCTGGGACTACGCGGACGGTGATGTGGAGGTGTTCCTCGAGGAGGTTCACACCACGCTCCTGCACGAGATCGGTCATCTCCTTGGCTGGGACGAGGACGAGGTCGAAGATCGCGGCCTGGGGTAGCCCGTAGCGGCCGGCGTGAGCCGGTCGTTTCTACGCTTCCAGCGTCATCATTCCCTCCACGCCATCGCGGGAATGTGTCCCCACCCAGACGCGAAACTCTCCGGGCTCGGCGCCCCAGGTCCCGTCGGCGCGGCTGAAGGCGAGGTCATCTTTTCCGATTTGCCAGGAAATCTCCGCGCTGGCTCCGGCGGCGATCGAGACTTTTTGGAAACGCTTCAATTCCCGTACCGGCCGCGCGCGGCTGCCCACCAAGTCGCGAACATAGAGCTGGATGACGGCATCAATGTCGCGCTCGCCGGCATTTTGCGCGGAGGCTCGAATGGTCCGGGCTCCCGGCGCAGTTTCTTCAATGCGCAGGTTTTCGCAGGTGACGGTTGAATAGGAGAGTCCGAAGCCGAACGGATATAACGCGCCTGCCGGAGCATCGAGATAGCGGGACTCTGGCGGCGTCTGCGGCCGTCCGGTGGCGTGTTGGGAATAATGCACCGGCACCTGTCCGGTCACATGCGGAAAGGAAGCGGGCAGGCGGCCTGACGGGTTGCGGTCTCCGCTCAGGATGTCCACCAC
>DATLIO010000600.1:0-4440 GCA_035539355.1 Luteolibacter sp. | reverse complement strand
CCGTCCTGCCGATGCCCGCCGCGCGCTCCACGTGTTCATTCAAAACGAAGCCGCACCCCCTCCGCCGCCACCGAAAGAGAAGAAGCCCGCCGCCGGACCTCCGGCGGTCAAACGTCCCGGCGCTCCCGCGGCCATCCGCGTCCACACGGGTCCGATCCAGACGCAAGCGCCGGTCGCGAAAACCCAGGCCGCTCCCAAACCGCTCACCCCACCAGAAGGATTCAAGCCAAGCGTCCACACCGCGTCCGTTTTCCTCGGCGATGTGCTGGTTCCCGCTCCCGACGCACCGTCGGCCATTCCCGCGCCAACCACCGGCATGGTCACGGCGAAAGCCGCTCCGAACGCGCCGACGTCCCGCATGGCCGGAGCTTCCGCACCTGTGCCGAAAGTGGCCGCTGCCACTCCGACGGCCCGCGCGGCATCCCCCACGCCAACCCGTGGCGGACCTCCCGCTCCCCAGGTCGGCGCCCGTTCCACCTTCGTGCCACCACCGGTGAAGCCGAAGAAAAAGCTCAAGAAAAGCGAGGTGACCACGATCTGGATCGCGGTCATCCTGATCATTGGTTTCGTCGGATTCCTGCTGGTGAAATTCAGCTGACGGTCACGGCGTGTAGACCGTCACCGGGCCCACGCCGATCCCCTGCACGCGGCGCAATTTCTCGACCGCCTTCTTCAGCGCTTCCGCCGCCGCGACCGCTTCGTCCATCGTATTGAGCAGCGAGAAACTGATCCGCAGGCTGCTTTTCGCCCTCGCTTCCGGGATGCCCATCGCGAGTTGGACATGCGACGGCCGCTGCTTCCCGGTCATGCAGGCGGAACCCGCCGAACAAGCGACTCCGGCATCATCCAGAAGAATCAGCAAACCCGCCGCCTCGCAACCCTCGAAGGAAAGATGGCTCGTGTTCGGCAACCGATGTTCCCCGTCTCCGTTCGCGGTCACACCTGAAATCTCCGCGAGCACCTTGCTTTCGAAAGCATCCCGCATGGCCCGCACCTTCTCCAAAGTTCCGTCTTTCGCCGCGCGCGACATCGCTTCCGCCGCCGCGCCCATGCCGACGATCCCCGGCACGTTCTCGGTGCCGCTGCGCCGTCCGTTTTCCTGTCCTCCGCCTTGGAGCAGCGGCACAAATCTCAACCCGCTCCGGACCCACAACGCACCCACGCCTTTCGGCCCGTGGAATTTGTGCGCCGACAACGAAATCAGATCCGCGCCGCATTCCGCGAGCGGTGCGGGAAATTTTCCCGCCGCCTGGATCGCGTCCGTGTGAAATGGAACTCCCGCTTTCTTCGCGGCGGCAGCCAATTCCCCGATCGGCTGGATGACTCCCGTTTCATTGTTCGCCGTCATCACCGATGCGAATGCCGCACCAACAAGCAACTCCGCGAACCTTTCCACGATCACCCGCCCACCCGCATCCACGGGTGCCAACCGCACCTCGCGGCCCAGCGTTTCCACATATCTCAACACCGCGCTGTGCTCGATCGCCGAAACCACCACCGCACCTTCGCCGCAAAGCTCGTCCAGCGAATGCAACGCCGTGTTCACGCTTTCCGTGCCGCCGCCGGTGAAAACGATCTCCTCCGGATCCGCACCGATCAACGCGGCGACTTTTCCGCGCGCGTCATCAATCGCCTTCCGCGCCAGTTTCGCACCGGCATAAGCGCCCGACGGATTCGCGAAGCCATCCTTCAACCACGGCAACATCGTCTCCAGCACTTCGGGCAGGAGCGGCGTCGTCGCGTTGGCATCGAGATGGATCACGCCCGCAGCATCCATCCGCAGCGGATCATTTCAAGCCGATCTCAGAATTTCCCGTAGATCCGCAGTTCGGAAATCATCCGGTCGATCCCCTTCAGCACCGCATCCCCGCCGATCGCCGCATGCCCGATCCATTGTTTGAAGAACATCACGAAACTCTCGATCGGCGCACCGGATGCCAGGCAGAGCAGCCCCACCAGCACCAGCAGGTTCCCCAGGAAGATCACCACCAGCGAAAGGAACGTCCCGTTTTCCTTCAGGTCCGGCTGGTCACGCGGGATCATCCACAAGGTCCAGACGAAATGGAAGGTCCACGTCACGCCCATCACCCCGTAGAACGCCAGGCTCCACGCCGGCGAGAGATCGAAAAACAGCCGCAGCAACGCGAAGATCACCGCCGCCACCACCGACCACAACGGCACGAAGTAGGGCGACAGCGCGATCATCCAGTTCGTCTTGTTCGTCGTGATGTAGCCGCCCGACGTGCTGACGTGGAACTCCGTCACCTTCCCCCGCCACAGCAGCACGAACACCGCATGCGTCAGCTCGTGTCCGAGCACATAAAGATAGAGGAAAAACGATTTCAGCAGACCTGACGAAAACCAGCCGATCATCAGCACCACGCCCATCGCGAAATACCAGAACTCCCGGCTCTGCCAGAAACCCTCGTTCGTCATCCCCCAGAACCGCGTCAGGAAAGTCCACGTCGTCACCCAGCAGAACGGCAGCAGCAACACGGCGATCAACCGGCGCAGGACGCGTTTGAGAAAGCCCGCGTCGAACTCATCCGGCATCGGCGCCGTCTCCTGGATCGCCGCCCGGATGGTCTTCCCGCTGCGCCTGCCGCTGCGTTGGTTCGCGTGTTCGTGCGCCCTTTGGTTCATGCCCCGCAAGGCGTCCATGAATCCACTTTTCTCCCGCCGCCGGTTCGGCGGAAAAGGAGTCCGGCGGGGTCTGGATTTCGGTTTTCCCATGGCAAACGAAGAGCCGAGACTATTTCGGAGATCTTAACAAATCAAGTGGGATCACTCTCCCGGATCATCCTCCGGCCGGGGGTCGAAATTTTTTTCAGATAACTTCGTTCTCCACGGGTCTGGGACCAAAATCTGCTATCTTGCGCGATGATGAGAGAAATCGCTGATCCGAACATCCTCCGCGGCAAATCGCTTTTGGCCGCCGTCGATGTCCGGAAACTGCCGAAAGTCCTCCTCCACGAACACCTCGACGGAGGTCTCCGCCCAGCGACCATCATCGAACTCGCCGCCGATCAGGAATACGGCGGCCTGCCGACCAACGATCCCAAGGAGCTTGCTTCCTGGTTCCACCGCGGTGCCCAGAAAGGCAATCTTCCCGAATACCTCGAAGGCTTCCAGCACACGACCTCCGTCATGCAGACGGCGGAAGCGCTGGAACGCGTGGCCTACGAATTCATCGAGGACATGTATGAAGACGGGGTCGTCTACGCCGAAGTCCGTTTCGCTCCGGTTTTCCACACCCATATGGGGCTTTCGCAGGACGATGTCGTCGCCTCCGTCATCAGGGGGCTCGAACGCGGCCGGCAGGTTTACGGCGTCCAGTGGGGCCTCATCATCTGCGCCATGCGCCACCTCACCGCGTCCCTCGAAGCCGCCGAACTCGCGATCCGCTGGCGCGAGAAAGGTGTCGTCGGTTTCGATCTCGCGGGCGGCGAAGCCGGATTCCCTCCGAAAAAACATGTCGATGCCTTCCAGGCGATCGAACGCGCGAATTTCTACATCACCATCCACGCCGGCGAAGCCTTCGGCCCCGAATCGATCTGGCAGGCGCTCCAATATTGCGGCGCCCACCGTCTCGGCCACGCGACCCGGTTGTGGGACGACATCACCGTGCTTCCCGACGGTTCGCTGAAACTCGGCCGTCTCGCCCAGTATGTCCTCGACCGGCGCATCCCGCTGGAAATGTGCCTTCTCAGCAACGTCCACACCGGTGCCGCCGAATGCCTTCAGAAACACCCCTTCGGCGCGCTTTTCCGCCGTGGTTTCCGGGTCTGCCTCAACACCGACGACCGCCTGATGAGCGACACGACGATGACCAAGGAAACCTCGATCGCCACCGAAGTCTTCGACCTCAGTCTCGACGATCTCGAAAAGCTGAATCTCAACGCCATGAAGAGCGCCTTCGCCCCCTACGACAAGCGCATCGAGATCATCTTCAAGACCATCAAACCCGGCTTCGCGAAATTCCGCGAATGAGCGTCCCGATCTTGCCACGATCCCGTGGGATGCTTGAATGCCCATCGTGACTCCAGCAGACCGCGATTTCCTCTTCACCCTTCTTTCCACCCCCAGCCCGACCGGTTTCGAAATGCCGGGCCAGCGCGTCTGGGCCTCCGAAATCCGCAAGCACGCGGACACCGTCGAGTGCGACGCCTACGGTTCCACTTGGGCGACCCTCAAAGGAAAGTCGGACAAGATCATCATGCTCGAAGCCCATGCCGATGAGATCGGCTATATCGTCAAACACATCGACGACAAAGGCTTCCTCCGCATCGACCGCGTCGGCGGATCCGATTCCGCCACCGCCCGCGGCCGCCGCCTGAACATCCTCGGCGACAAAGGCCCGGTTCCCGCGATCATCGGCAACACCGCCATCCATCTCCGCCGCGACGAGCTCGGCCACGAAAAAGCCCCGCAGGTCCACGA
>DATLIO010000599.1:0-10598 GCA_035539355.1 Luteolibacter sp. | reverse complement strand
GCGGCGAGGAAGGTTTTCAACTTGTGGCGAAGTTATGCGCCGAGGGGTTTTCAACGCAAGCGTGGCGACTTGCGGAATGCGGTCGTCCAATCCGGATCCTCGTCGTGATTTTCCGGTGACGCGTTGATGAATCATGCCTATCGTGGCGGGTACCGTCATGAAAAATCCGAATCCCAAAAACCTGATCTGCCTTTGGTTCGACAAGGATGCGCTCGATGCCGCGACGTTCTACGCCGCGACCTTTCCGGACAGCGAGGTGCTCGCCGTCCATCATGCGCCGGGCGATTATCCTTCAGGAAAGGAAGGCGATGTGCTGACGGTGGATTTCACCGTCATGGGCATTCCCTGCATGGGGCTCAACGGCGGGCCTGATTTCAAGCACAGCGAAGCGTTTTCCTTTCAGGTCGCGACGGATACCCAGGAGGAAACGGACCGCTATTGGGATGCGATCGTGGGGAACGGCGGACGGGAAAACGTGTGCGGTTGGTGCCAGGACCGTTGGGGCATTTCATGGCAGATCACGCCGCGCGTGTTGAGCGAGGCGATGGCCGCAGGCGGTGACGAAGCGAAGCGCGCTTTCGCCGCGATGATGGAGATGGGCAAGATCGACGTCGCGAAGATCGAAGCGGCGCGGCGGGGTTGAGGAGTTACTTTCCTCCGGGTTTCCTGCCTGACTTCTTGGCGGGCGGTCTGGCGGATTTTTTGGCGGGGCGGCTGGTGGAGTTCTTCGCCTCCTGTTCGCGGGTGCGCTTGCGCCAGTCCTTTTTGGCGGGTTTTTCCTCGGCCCTGCGGGGTGTGGTGGCGTTGTAGTCGAAGTTTCTGAGGCGGACCTTCCGGAGGCGCTGCTTGATGGTGAGCTCGAGGTGATCCAGCAGATTGAGATCGTGCCGCGGAACGAAGCTGATGGCGGTGCCCTGGGCTTCCGCCCGCCCGGTGCGGCCGATGCGGTGGATGTAGTCCTCGGGATTGACGGGGAAATCGAAGTTCACGACGTGGGAAACGCCGGTGATGTCGATGCCGCGGGCCACGATGTCGGTGGCGACGAGCACGCGGACCTTTCCGTCCTTGAAGTCCTGGAGCGCGCCGCTGCGCTGTTCCTGGGACCGGCTCGAGTGGAGTTTGGCGACGTCGATTTTCGCGGCCTTGAGGAATTCCGTGAGCCGGTCCGCGCCGTCCTTCATGCGGACGAAGACGAGGACCATCGTGAATTCCGGCTGTTTGAGAAGTTCGAGCAGCAGAGCGCCTTTCAAATGGGCGGGGACTTCGTAAATGCTCTGGGTGACGGTGTCGGCGGGATCGGAGCGCTGGCCGATCTGCACCAACTGCGGCTTGTATTGGAATTTCTTCGCGAGCGATTCGATCTCCTTCGAAAGCGTGGCGGAGAACATCAGCGTCTGCCGGCGTTTGGGGATCTGGCTGACGATCGTTTCGATGTCTTTCAGGAAACCCATGTCGAGCATGCGGTCCGCTTCATCGAGCACCAACGTTTCGAGATCGGTGAAATCGACTTTCTCGCGTTCGAGGAGATTCATCAGTTTTCCCGGGGTCGCGACGATGATCTGCGGGATTTTGCGGAGCGCGCGCAGCTGGATCGTTTCATCGACGCCGCCATAAATCGCCGCGACGCGGATGGTGAGATGCTTGCCGTAGTTGCGGACGTTCTCGGTGATCTGGATCGCAAGCTCCCGGGTGGGCGCGAGGATCAGCGCCTTGGTGCCGAGGGTTTTCCCTTCGCGGATGCGGGTGGAGATGCGGTGCAGGATCGGCAGGACGAACGCGGCCGTTTTGCCGGTGCCGGTCTGGGCGATGGCCATCAGATCGTGGCCTTCCATGACCTTGGGGATGGCCGCGGTCTGGACCGGGGTCGGGCGGGTGTATCCTGCTTTCTGGATGGCGCGGAGGATTTCATCCTCCAGTCCGAAGTGGCGAAACGGCATGGGGGGAGAGTAGGCCGTCCTGCGGAACGTGGCACGGCAATTTATCCGGAGCGTCATCGACCGCGGAAGCAGCGTAAGGAAAGGAGGCCTGCGGTCGCCCGTCGCTGACCAGGCCCCAGATTTGTGATGTCTTTTTTCTGGCGGAAGCGTCACATTCCGTGATCTCGCGCCATTAGTAGGGATGACTTCGACCGGTCGTCCTCGAAAATAAACCCCCAAAAAACCCCCGCGATGTTGAATTACCCCTATGCCCCTCCGTCGGGTTTTGATGTCGAGCCGCAGCCACTGGCAAGGCTTTGGCCGGGATGGATGCTGCTGGTGCCGTTCGTATTTTCGTTGTTCCAGACCGAAGTGCCCCACGTTTTCGGATGGGTGAAAATGTTATTTCCCGTGCTGTTGTTCCTCGCGCTGACGCTCAAGGGAAATCCGTTCCGCACCCAATTCGCGATCGTCCTCGCGCGGTTGTTTTCCATCGCTTTGGCTGCGAGTTTCCTGTTCCGGAAAAGCCTCGGGTTCGTGGACGTCCAGCACGTGATCTGGGTGGTCTGCTTTCTGGCCGGATCGTTCCTTTCGTGTCACCCGATGGAGGATGAAATGCGAAGGGTGTAGGAGTTAGTCAACCGCCTGCGAATACCGGTTTGAACCCGGCTTCGGTGAGGATGCGCTTCATTTCCTCCCGTTTGTCGCCCTGGATCTCGATGCATCCGTCTTTGACGGTGCCGCCGACCCCGCAGGCTTTCTGCATCTTTTTCGCGAGGTCCTGCTTTTCCGCGAGGCTGATTCCGACGAAATTTTTCGCAACGGTGACACCTTTGCCTCCCCGGTGGGCGGTCTGGCGGACGATGTCGACACGGCCGCGATTGGTGTTCTGGCCGCGTTTCGAGGTTTTGACCGGCGGGGAATGATCCGGCGAAGCGGGCCCTCCGGGAAGATCTCCGAGTCCTGCCAATGCGCCGAATGGATCAGATTTCGGGCCGTTTCCTCCGTTGTTGGTTTTGTGGTCGCCCATGCGGGTCATTCAATCACGGATCCCCCGACGTTCACGTGTTTTCGGTCGGGGTGCATCATGGCGTGGGTTGGACCGGTGGGGAGAGGCTGCCGGCGGGACGTTGACAAATGCGGCGGCCGATGGAAAAGGGGGGGCGTCGCATTGATGTCGTTTCTCTTCTTTTACATAAAACCCATGAATTTCCCTTTGATTCCCAGATTGATGATGCCGGCCGTTGTTTTCGGGCTGGCGAGTTGCACGGTGGTTCCAGAACTGGGAGGTTTGATGGACCGTGGCGGGACAAGTGGACGGCGGATCGAGGTGAGTGTGAAAGAGCAGAAGGCGACGCTGCTGCACCACGGAAAGGTGGTTGCGATATCGCCGATTTCATCAGGCCGCGAAGGGAAGAGCACCCCGACCGGATCGTTCCGTGTGATCGAGAAGAGCCCGGATCACCGGTCTTCGCTGTATGGCAACTACGTGCGCAATGGCGTGGTGGTGAAAGAGAACATCGATGTCCGGAAAGGCGGACGCCCGCCGGGCAGCAAGTTCGTAGGAGTGCCGATGCCGTATTTCCTGCGGTTCACCGGCGCGTATGGATTGCATGCGGGGAACGTGCCCGGCTATCCGGCATCCGCCGGCTGCGTGCGCCTGCCCCCGCGTCACGCGAAGCGGTTCTATGATGCGGTGAAAGTGGGGACTCCGGTGATCGTGCGGCGGTGATGCTTGTTTCGGGGCGGAAATTTCGCGGAAATCCGCAGGATTGCGTTTCGCCGCCGTTGGGATAATCTGTCATTCGTATGAAAGCGATTTTCATCGGGTTCGTTTGCTTGATCGGAGTCGGATCGGCCGACGAAACGGTTACTTATCCGTTGGAGGTGGGTGCCCTGAAAGCGGGCCTGAGATCCTACGAGGAAGCGAAGATCGTCGGCGCGGATGCGATCGGCGTGAAGGTGGTCCACGCGAGCGGAACGGCGAGGGTTCCGTTCGACCAGCTGCCCGATGAATTGCGCAGCCGTTTCAACCATGATCGCACCGCCGCGAAGGAGCAGGCGAAATCCGAAGCGGAATCCGGCAAAGCCTACGAACGTCAGCTCGCGCAATCGCAGGTGTTGGTCTCGCTGCGGGATGGCGGGATGGATGAAAGCGGGGAGCCAAGTCCGCCGAAGCGCAGCCAGTCGGAACTGATGCGGGACACGATCCGTGCGGAGCAACTCCAGGCGTATGTTTTCCAATTGCGGTCGGGCATCATCCGGACCGAATCGAAGATCGAAAAGCAGATGCTGCGGGCGCAGCAAAGCCAGGTGAGATCGATCGCCAGCAGTGGCTACTATTCAAACCGGTTCTACCGGGCGATCAGCCGGAGGATCGGAGCCCAGATCCGGACGCTGCCCGATCAGGAAAAAATCGCGCAGGCCAAGCTGTTGATCGAGTACGCAGAGAATGAGATCTCCCGCTTGGAAAGGTGACGGCTGACGAAGCCGATGGATCGGCTTGATCGCCGATGACGCGGAGAGCGGAGAGAAATGCACGGCCGGAAGATGGAGTGTTTTTGACACTCCGCGGAAGATATGGAGGATGGGATTCCACTTTCCGGAATCGCCATGAACAAGCTGCTTCCTCCCCTGATCGCCTTTTCGTGTCTGGTCTCATCCTGCGATACGGCGACGCCGGATCAGACGTTCGCGCGGGCGGTCCTGAATCTGAACACGATCCACGGATTCGCCGGAAGGGCGATGGAGGAGCAGTTGAAGAATCCTTCGGTCAAATTGGCGGCGAACGGAAAAGATACGGTGACGATGACGCGGAAGGAAGTGATCGATGACAAGATCGCCTTTGCCGAAGACGCGCTGGGGAAAGTGGAGAAGCTGAAGGAGACGGATGATTCGCGGGACATGCTCCAGGCATCGAAGGCGGTGTATGCGTTCATCCTGCCGGTCCTGAAGACGGACTATCAGGAACTGGCCGGACTTTATGACAGCGGAAAGCCGCAGGCGGAGATCGATGCGAAGAGCGGGGCGATCCGCGAGAAATACGCCGCGGGATTCCAGGAGAAGATGGACGCGCTGGTCGCGGCGGCGAAGCCTTATGCGGACCGCCACAATCTGAAGGTGCAGTGGGATGTCAGGACTTCACCGGGCGGTTGATTTCACGGCTTTGCCTCGGCGATCAGTTTCGCCAGATCGAGCGGCCGGGTGACCATGGCGAGATTGCCTTTCGGATCGCGTGGCCATTCGGGTTCGGGACGGTCGCGGTAAAGCTCGACTCCGTTCTGATCCGGGTCGCGGAGATAGAGCGCTTCGCTCACGCCGTGATCGGCGGCTCCGTCCAATTGGATGCCAGCGTTCCGCAAGCGGACGAGAGCGTCGGCGAGGGACGCGCGGTCGGGATAGAGGATCGCCGTGTGGTAGAGGCCGGTGGTTCCGGGAGCCGGGGGATTTCCGCCAAGACTTTCCCAGGTATTGAGGCCGATGTGATGATGGTAGCCGCCGGCGGAAAGAAATGCGGCGGAGTTGCCGAAACGCTGGGTGAGCTGGAACCCGAGAACATCCCGGTAGAAGCCGATTGAACGTTCGAGATCGGCGACCTTGAGATGGACGTGCCCGATGCGTGTGCGGGGATCGATGGGAGCGGGATTCATGAACGGATGATGACATTGCGGCGCTGCTTTGCCCAATGCCCGTTGGTTTGGCTGAGCCTGACGGGAAGGAGGTTTTCGCGTGACGTGCCGGGATGGCGCTGATTGGTTGGCCGGATGCGAATTCCGTGGATGGGTTGCCTGTTGCTGTCAGTCATTTGGGCGCTTCCGTTGGCGGGCGCGCCGGTGAAATTGATCATCGATACCGACTACGATTCCGATGTGGATGATGTGGGTTCATTGGCTTTGGCGCATGCTTATGCCGACCGCGGCGAGGCGGAGATCCTGGGCGTGGCGGTCATCGGATTGAACGCGACCTCGGCTCCGGCGGTGCACGCGCAGAATGCCCATCATGGCAGGCCGGAAATCCCGGTGGGCGTGAGACGTGGCAAGGGTCCTCCGAGTTCATCGAGCTACACCGCGATGATCGTCGAGAAATTTCCCGCGGCGTTCGATCAGGAGAAAGCGGAGGATTCCGTGACGTTGTACCGCAGGTTGCTGGCGCGCGCGGAAGATCGGTCGGTGGTGATCGTGTCGCTCGGACATCTCACCAACCTGGCCGATCTGCTGGATACTCCGGCGGATGGCTTCAGTCCGCTGACGGGAGTGGATCTCGTGAAGCAAAAGGTGATCCGTTATGTTTGCATGGGCTCCGAATATCCGAAGCAGCTCAAGCCCGGAGCGTGGGGGAATTTCCTTCCCGATCCGAAGGCGGTGATCCGGGTGAACGACGGTTGGCCGACTCCGGTGATCTACACCGGCGGCGGCGAATTCGCCAGGCAGGTGAACACGGGAAAGATTCTTTCCGCGCTGCCGCCAGGCACGCTCACAGGGGATGCTTACCGGATCTTTTTCGAGAAGACCACCTGGGCGAAGCCGCCGGATCACCACAGCGCGGACCTGATCAGCATCCACGTTGCGGTTCGTGGGGTTGGTCCTTTCTTCCGTGAAACCAAAGGCGGCTACTGCCATGTCTTCGAGAACGGGACGATCGAATGGCGTGATTCGCCGACCAATCCCGATCGTTCCTACGTCGCCGATTTTTCAGGAGAAGGACAGGCTGATGCGGCGGCGAAGGAATTCGGGGAACTCATCACCGTGGCCGAACAGAAGAGAACGGAGAAACGTTGAGTTTGCCTTAGCTTGTCAGCGCACGTTTCAGGGATCTCAGCAGGCGTTGAATCTTGGATCCGGCCGGCTTCGGGTTGGGAGGAACGACTTCCGTCACGGGGAGTGCCTCAATTTCTGAAAATGAAGACGTGACCTCGTCTCTTGTCATGTCGGGAGAGAAGCTGGGCAGTGCGGTTCTGGCCTGTCGGGCGAACGGTTGATGTGAATTCATTTGGACTTCCGGTGAGATGACGGAAGCCGGGGGAGGCGGGAGACTAGCCATCGAAGCACCGATGGGAATCACAATATCATTGAAAATGCGGATTTTCGCCCTCTTTCGTATGCGACTGTCGCGGAAGCGATCGCTCCTAATCCCAAGTTGACTGCTTCTTATCGATTCGATAGTTGAGATAAATCATGAAAACCCTGTTCACCTCCTTCGTCGTTGGAATCAGTGTCTCTTTCGCAGCGGAAATATCGGAGGCCGATATGGCGGCCCGGAAGGCATCGGTGGTGACGCTCGAAACCCACCTTGCCCAGCGGGAGAAGCGTTTGAACGAAGTGGTCGCTGAAATCCGCGAACGCGGCCAGGCGACGAACGCGAAGATCGAGGAACTGGTGAAGATGCTTTCCGATCTCAAGGACTCGCAGGATTCGAAACGGCGTGTTTCCCAGGTGAAAGGGGAGGCGGTCGCCGGACTCAAGCGGATGATCGGAGTCTATCAATCGGAGCGCGCGAAGATCTCAGGAAAGCTGCGTGACGATCCGGCTTCGGCGGAGGCGTTGAGAGCCGATACGAAGGTCATCGACGATCTGATCGACAAACGCGCGGCCGACATCGTCGAGCTTGTGAAATCGATGCCGGGCGGAGAGGACGTCTCGAAGTACGAGCAAGACAGCGAAACGTATTACGACGGCGTCTACTACGAGAACAGCCGGATCAGTGAGGAGTGGAAACAGAACCGGCGGGACAAGGTGCAGTCGGAAAAATTGCGCCGCGAGACCCAGCAGGCGCTGGAAAAGGCCATCGAGGATCTGAAACGCCGCCAAGCCACTCTCAAGACGCCGCTTCCCGAAAGTGCTTCTTCGGCGGAGAGGGAAATCCACGAGCAGGAGTTGGATCGGCTGAGCGCTTTGCTTTCCCGGCGCAACGCGCAGCTCATCGAGGTGACCTTGCCTTCCACAGCTCCGGAAGAAACCGCTTCGGCGGATGAAGCGAACGACCTGAAGAAGCTCTTCAGCGACGCGCGCTCGGACATCGCCGGTGATTTCAACAAGACGCTCCAGTTGTATCATGCCGCCGCCGGTGAGCGCGAAAAGATTGCGGCTCTGAACGAGAACCTCGCCGCCCGCAAGTTGTGGCTGAAAGAACACAACGCCGCGGACAAGAAGCCCGAGTGACGTTCTGCGCCCGTGGATCCGACGGAGCCCGGTTTATTTCTCCGGTTTGAAATCCTTCGGATCCATGTGGATCGCTTCGATGGCTTCCGGAGTCATGGGAGTGATGGTCGGTTCGCCGGTGAGATAGCCGAGTTTCGTGAGGAAAAGATCGCTCTGGCGGATGATGTCGTTGTCGGCGCCGGGTTCATCGATGTCGTGTTTCCCTCCGGACGGGTGATGCGTCTTGCGGTAGATGAACAGGCGGAACTCGTTCCGACCGTCCTTCATTTTCTCACCCCACAGGATGCCACGGTCGGCGGGGGCGATGCGGTCGATCTCACCCGCGGCGAACAAAGTCGGCGGAGTCGCCGGGTTCACGAATGAAAGCGGTGCGAGATCGTTGTTACGGTTCGACATCTGGAAGGGATAATAAAGCAGCATGGCGTCGGGCACGCAGCTGACGGACAGATCATCCTGCGGATCATTGTGGCCGGGGATGGTTCCCGTGCAGGCCGCGATGTGAGCGCCTGCGGAAACGCCGGCGATCACGATTTTCCCGGGGTCGATCCCTAGTTCCGCGGCATGGCTGCGGAGATAGCGCACGGCGGATTTCGCGTCGGCGACGCATTCGGCGGGCGAAGTTCCCTCGCGGTCGCCGAGGCGGTATTGTCCGGTGATCCCGACCAACCCGCGGGAAGCCCAGTATTTCGCATCGGACATGTAGGTCGCCGGTTTTCCGCGGGCCCAGCCGCCGCCGTGGAAGATGAGGACGACGCCGCGTCGATCGGTGGCTTTCCAGCCTTCCGGATCGAAGACATGGAGATAGAGTTTCGCATTTCCGCCCAGCGAGTCGGGGGCGGTCTTGTAGAGCACTTTTTTCGAACCTTCGAAAACGGGGCTCTGGTCGCGGTCCGGATGATTGAGCGCTTTGAGGGTGGATTTCGCCTCCGCTTTCTCCGATCCGCGGGTGACCGTCAGTGAGATCTCATGGCGACCCCACGCGGCGGGAATGAATGTCGCCGTGAGTTTGTCCGCGTCTTTCACCTCGGGCGGATCCGATTCCTTGTTGATCACCTTCCACTGATAGGTGACACCTTCGCCGCCCGTGGACCCGGTGCCATCCAAGGTGACCGAAGTTCCTGAATAAATCGCCGGCTCGATTTTGATTTTCGCGTTGAGCGGTTCGGCGGCGGAACAGAACGTCGCGATGCTTGGGCCGATGAAGAGGCCGGCCAGAAGCCGCATGGATTTTCGCATGGGACAGTGTGCGCCCGGCGGGGATGGGGAGGGCAAGGAAATCATGAAGGTTTGATGGGCTGGACTCCGTGCGGGAAATCGTTAGCGTGCGCCCCGTTTTTGATATCATCATGAAATTGATCCGAATTATTTTATCCGCTGCAATCGCCCTTCTCGCCTCGAGCTGCGCCACTTTCCCGCAAAACCGGCTTCCTAAAGTCGAGGCTGGTTCGACTGGCGGACGGAAGGTGCCTCTGACCTATTCCCTCACCTCGGCACATAACATCACAGGAAGCAGGACTGAAGGTGGAGAACAGCAAAAGGCGGTTTATCGGAAATCGCTGGTGGCGGCCGCCGAAAAGAGCGGGCATATCTCTTCGGTGAAAGAAGGAAAGGGCGGAGTCCATGTCGATGTGGACATGCTCAACCATGGCAGCGGATCAATGGTTCTGGCCTTCATTTCGGGATTCACCTTCACGGCGATTCCGGCCTTTGCGGAGGACAATTACACGCTGACAGCCACCGCAAGAAATTCTTCGGGAAAGACGCGGAAGTATGTTCTCGATGATGGCGTGAACACGATCATCTGGCTGCCGATGATCTTCGCGATGCCGACCAACAGCCTGACGACGATTGTTCCCAGGACCCATGAGAACATGTTCGGCAACCTGATCCTTCAGATGGAGAAAGACGGGTTTCTCCGCTGAAACGGAACCTTACTAAGAAAGGCGCTTCTCCGATCGGAGAGGCGTTTTTTTGTGGGTTGTTTCAACGGTCGGTCATGGTGATCGGGAGAATGGCGCCATGATCGTCGTAGCGCACCGGCTCGATGGCGATCTTGCGTCCGCCCTTGAGGGGATAGGTGTCATTCGGGGTGTCCCAACGATGGTAGACGATCAGAAGTCCGTCAGGACCATCGATGAATGAATGGTGGCCGGGCCCCTGGTGGGTGGCGTCCGTTTTGAGAATGCAGCCCCGATATTTCCACGGACCTGTCGGACTGCCGGAAATGGCGTAATGGACGGAGTAGTCCTTCGAGTTGAACCGCCCGTGGCTGTAGGAAAGGTAGTAGACGCCTTTTCGTTCGTGAACGAAGGGCCCTTCGGTGAAGTGTTCCGGTTGATCGGTGGCGACCTCGCGCTTGAAGGAGATGAGGCCTTCGTTCATCTCGAAGATGCGGAGCCGCGACCCGTCGCTGCCGCCGGCGTAGAACCAATGGATGCCTGTCTTGGGATCGCGGAAAACCATCGGATCGATGGCTTCGAAGCCGTCTCCACCGATGAGGAGCGGCTTCCCGGAATCCTTGAAC
>DATLIO010000598.1:0-1985 GCA_035539355.1 Luteolibacter sp. | reverse complement strand
CTGGCGGCCGGTGCGGAGAAGCTGAAAATCAGTTCGGAATCGGAAGTCACGCCGGTGATGGAAGGCCGCTTTGAATGGAAGGCTTCGGAAAAAACGGACCTGTATCTCACCGCCTACCGCCGCGAGACCGCTTCGGCTTTTTCGGTGGGCCAGAACTACCGGCTCACCGGTGTGACCGCGGGGCTCGCCCAGAAAATCGGCGACCGGTGGACGGCCCGGCTCGAAGCGGGCGCGGAACGTGCTTCCTACCGCTACATCGATGGCACCAGCGGCGACGCCGGAGACGACGACCTCTGGTTCGTCCGTCCGTCGATCGAATACCGCTTCACCGAACAATTCGGCCTCGAGGTTTTCGCCCGTATTTCCAGCAATGATTCAACCCGCCCCGGCTTCGGCTACGACCAGCAGAACGCCGGGGTCGCCCTCGAATACAAATTCTAACCCATCCTCATCATGCATCGCAAAATCATGATCCTTCTCCTCTCGCTCTCCGCGTTCGCGGCGGCGCAGGAGCGCGAAGGCAACGCGGGGGTGATCGGCCGCATGGACTCGGTGGAAATCCGGGTTTTCCGTGAAGACGATCTCACCACGCGCGGCCAGCTTTCCGCCGATGGCAGCATCTCGATGCCGCTGGTGGGATCCGTCCGCCTGCAGGGCCTCACCACCGATCAGGCGGCGAAAGCGATCGAACAGAAACTCAAGGACGGCTATCTGGTGCGTCCTGAAGTCAGCGTATCGATCGAGGCCCGCATCCGCCGCACGGTGACCATCCTCGGACAGGCACAACGTCCGGGAGTTTACGACATTCCGGTACACCGTGAGCTTTCGCTGGTCGAAGCGATCGGCCTGGCCGGTGGCACCACCCGCATCGCGAATGACAAGAAGGTCACCGTGAAACGGGGAGGTAAGGTGTTTTCAGTGAATTTGAGAGATATCACCCGTGGCGGAAAGAATGATATATCGCTCCGTGATGGTGATACCGTGACCATCCCCGAAAGTTTGTTCTGATCGATTTCATGGCCCCCAGGGATTCCAGCAACCAACAGGTTTCGCTCCGTCCGCACGGAGCGCCGCCGGCGGCCGCCGCCGATCCCACCTATTTCCTCCCGAAGGTGGAAACGGGACGGATCATCGGGGGCGTGCTGCGCCGCGGCTGGGTCGTGGTGCTCTGCGGATTGATCGGAATCGCGGGCGCGGTGGCTTACCTGAAGGTCACGAAGAAGGTTTATCGCTCGTCCGGCTCCGTTTACGTGCTGCCTCAGGCGCCGCAGGTCATCAACATCCAGGCGGTGGCGCCGGAGGAGTCGAAGGACCTCGAGCAAATGCGTTCCGTCGAGCAGGGCATGAGCAGCTCGACCATGATGACGCGTTTGATCGAAACGCAGAACCTCGCGGCGGATCCTGATTTCGCCGCTCCCGGCACCGGTCCTGAAACGCTCTCCCGAATCCTTGCCGGGCGCGTGCTCGTCGAACTCCGCCGCGGCACCCGCATCATCGACGTCTCGATCGACGACACCAAACCCGAGCGCGCCAAGGTGTTGGTCAGCGCGTTGGTCGGCGAATACGAGAAATGGAGCGCCGACCGCCAGCGTTCGATCACCGCTCTGGCCAGTGAAGGGCTTGCGCGCGAGGAAGTCCGGCTGCGCGAAAAAATGGATGCTTCCGCAGGGAAGCTGCAGCAGTTCCGTGAGCAGCATCGCGTTCCCGGTCTGGAGTCGGCGGAAGGCGGCGCACCCGCGAATGATTCGCTCGTGGCCTTGAGCGGACAACTGGCGCAGGCCAAATCCGAGCGTCTCCGGTTGGAGGCGGAGTACGAGGCTTTCCGTAAATTCGATCCGAAAGACCCGACCGCCCTGGCCGGCATCGGCAATTCGGAACAAGCCACCGAAGTGATGTCCCAGGTCAGGACGCTTCAGGAAAAGGAAGCGGAGTTCGCGGTGATCAAGGAGCGCTATCTGGAAAAGCATCCCGCTTACAAAGCCATC
>DATLIO010000597.1:0-3701 GCA_035539355.1 Luteolibacter sp. | reverse complement strand
CGGATTCATTGTTGGCGAAGTGTTTCCAGCAGAGATACAGCAGGTAGAGGCCGCCGATCGGTTCCAGCCACCAGATGCTCATGAGCCAGCCGACGAGGATCAGGCAGATGCCACGGAAAACGTAGGCGCCGATGATGCCGTATTTGAGGGCCTTGCCGCGCTGGTTTTCCGGCAACCGCATGACCATCGTCGCGAGCACCGCGGCGTTGTCGACGGAAAGCACCCCTTCGATGAGGATGAGGATGAGGATCACCATGAGCCCCGCGGCGGGGTCGGTTCCGAGAATGTGCGACCAATCCATATTTCGTGGCGGCAAGCTGGGGGAGGGAAGGCCGCGTGGCAACGGAAATTGGGGTTTTCAGAGGATCGGCATGAGGTTGAGACGCTGGCTTGACGTGACGGGGTGACGGGGAGGAAACTGGCGCATGGCATGGCGGATCGATGAAGCGGTCACCCGCGGCGAAATCGACAATACGATCGAGGGCCGCACGACCGGACGCATCTGGATAGCGGGCCGGGAGAGGCCGCTGGTACTTTCGCTGGATGGGGATTGCTGGCGGGATCTCGCCGGAACGCGGTTGGTTTTCGAGAATCCGGCTCCGAAACCGGGGGCGGATGCGAACGCGTTGGATGAAGATCAGGCGGGTGTCATCGGCGACATGACCGCTTCGCGGAAAAGCAAGGTCCAGACGGTGAGCGAGGAGGAATCGCGCCGGCTTTATGATGAGGAGAAGGAGATCCCGTATGAATGGCGGAATGTCCTGTATCTGGAGTGGTTCAGTGAAATCAACGGCCGGGTGGTGCTCGAATCGTCATCCTACAAGCTGACGATTTTCCCCCACGAATGGGAGATGGATGAGGACGGTGAGGAGGCGCAGAAGCTCGCGAACCTGAATGCGATGCGGGATTTCATGAGCCAGGTGATCCAGCGCCGGACGCCGGAGGACGAGGATTCTCTGGATGGAGCCGAATTGGACGAATACGCGTGGGAGGAGCGGCTCAAGGAGTCCGACCGGTTGACGGATGCGTATCAGGAGGTTCTCGAGAAATACATGGAGGACAGCGACAGCGAGCGGAAGGAAGCGTTCGTGATGGGCTGGGATGGTTTGCTGGATGCGCTTGCGGAGCGGGAGGAAGCCGGCGAACAGGAATCGCCTTACGGGGCGGATGCCTCCGGTTTCGACGGCAGGAATTCCTTCGATGACGACGAGGAGGAGGATGATGACGAGGGGGAATTCGGCCTCGCGGATTATGACGACGACGAGGAAACCCACCCTTTGCAGGGACGGGCGCAGGAACTCGCGCTGCGGGCGATGGATCTGATCCGCCGCGAGGATGGTCCGGGAACCCCGTCCTACAAATTGATTTCCAGCCTGCTTCAGGTGAGCGGGAAACTTGCCGGGGCCTTGAACGGCCGTGGAAGTGGTTACGAACCTGAGACGGGCTTCGTTCTCGCGGTTCTGAAACGCTGCCTGAACTGGCTGAACGATGCCGTCGGAGCGTGCCAGGAGTTGATCGCGTTGGAGCAGGATCCCGACCACCGCGCGGCCCTCGAGCACCTGCGGGCTTCCGCTTTCGAAATCCGCGATTCCATCGTCGAATTGAGGCGTGAACTTAAGTAAACTTAAGTATTGCGATGCCCGGGGAATGGCGTATTGAAGCCGGGATATGAAAGCGATTTTCCTCACCGTCGCCGCGGCACTCGCCTGCGGCCTCAGCTCCTGCAACACGACCATCGGGGTCGGCCGCGACATGCGGATCCTCGGTGAAAACATGGAGAACGCCGCGAACAAAAAGCAGCAGAGCTACCAAGGCGGCAGCACCCAGGACACCGGTGGAGCTCCGGTTTACTGATCAGTAGCCGCGCCAGAAGGCGAGCGCGCAGACCAACGTGGCGATCCCGTAAACAAGGCCCGCCACGGAAGCGATTTTCCAACGGCCCTGATCGGCCGTGACCCATGTCACCGCATCGCGGAAAAGGTAGGGCATTCCCACCCAGAACAGCGAGGCGGTGAGCAGCGCGTAGGCGTAGATGGGGACCAGCAGCCGGGAAGACGGGTCTTTGAGAAAAGCCGCGTAAAGGAGCGGTGCGGCGACCATCAGGCCCACGACTCCCAGAGCCCTGACGGCCAGGAAATCCCTGACGCTGTGGGCGACGAGGAAGATTGCGACCGGAACGGCGATCCGGAGAAGCGGTTTCACGCCGTTGAACTCACCGAGCTCCATGGCGAGCGCGCTGAGTTTTCCCAGACCCGTGGGGGCGATCAGCAGCCAGAACCATGCGAGGCCGATTCCGAGGAGGATCTGGCCGAGAAACTGGTTGCGGGGGAATTTGGTCAGGAAAGCTTGGGCCTCCGAGGGCTTGAGCAGCATGTAAGAGTGGGAGGCGATCAGCCAGAAGGCCAGGACCAGACCGGTGCCGAAGAGGGGCAGGCTTTGGTAGGGATGCATGCGTGCTCCGACCTACGGGGGCAGGGCGGAACATACAAGCGCCAACTTCCCCGTTGCGGGGCGGTTTTCACGGGAATCTCACGGACCTTTCGTCCGGTTTTCATCCGGCATGGCTTTCCTCGGCGCCCATGAAAATGACCATCGACCTGCCGGAAAGCACTGTGGTTCGCGCCGCCGCACAGGCCCGTGAGGCATGTGTGGAGACATCTGAGTGGATCTCGGAAGTTTTGATACAAGTTATCAAAACAAATGAAATTCATCATTTGCGCAAAGATATGATCGATTGGAGGGAAGAACTGCTTTCCTGACGTCCATGAGTTTATCAGTTCATCAATATTTGATGATGTTTGTGACAATTCGCATGTGAACGCATTTTACAATGTGTTAGAAGTATGGATATACCGCTTCCGCAGATGACCCGCCAATCGTTTCATATCGGTTTGATGATCGACGCGTTGAGCGGTTACGGGCACCGCATCCTCGATGGCATCGGGAGATATGCGAGGCAGAAGCCCGACTGGCGTTTCGCCTTCTTTGATCGCGGGCAAGGGGATCTCGCAACTCTCGTGCGGAGCTGGAAAGGCGATGCGATCATCTGCACCGCGCTTGATGATCGTTTCAGCAAAGCCGCATATGGCAGGAACATACCGGTTTTGAATGTGACGGGCCGGATTTCCCGGTCGAACATGATCGATGTCATTGGTGATGCCAATGCATCGGGAGTGATGGCGGCTGAGTTTCTTCTCGCGCGCGGCTTCCAGACCTTCGCGATGGTGGGTGACAAGGATGAGGCGGCCTATTCCGTGGGCCGGATGGCGGGATTTGTGAAAACCGTCGAGGCGGAGGGTTTCAAGGTTCATACGTTTTCCGGCGGTGTGGGTGATGAAAAGCAGCTCGATGCCTGGCTTTCGGGATTGCCGCGCCCGCTCGGGTTGGCGGCGACGGCGGACCGGCAGGCTTCGATGGTGATCGACGCCTGCTGGCGGGTGGGAATCAGCGTGCCGGAGGAAATCGCGGTGCTGGGGATTGGAAATTACAGCCAGCTTTGCGAACTGTCTTCTCCGACCCTTTCCAGCCTTGAGGTCAACATGGAGCGCAGGGGATTCGAGGCCGCGACGTTGCTGGACCAGATTTTCGCCGGCGGGGAGATTCCCAAGAAACCGTTGCTGATCCCGCCCGCCCATGTGGTGGAGCGGGAATCGACGAATATTTACGCTTTCGACGACGCGGAGGTCGTCTCGGCGCTGCAG
>DATLIO010000596.1:0-10602 GCA_035539355.1 Luteolibacter sp. | reverse complement strand
GGCAAAGGCGGCGAATTCGTCGCACTCGCCTACAGCCACGATCACAACGACCGCGACTCCGGCATCAAAACCGCACGCTTCGACGCGAAACTTCCGAAGGCCGGAAAATACGAGCTCCGCATTTCCTACGCCGATCTCGCGAACCGTTCGTCGAAAGCCAAGGTCATCATCGGCACCAAAGGCGGTGAAAAGGTCGTGACCGTGAACCAGCGCAAGAAGCCGGAAATCGACGGTCTGTTCACCAGCCTCGGCACGTTCGAGTTCGGTGAGGAATCCATCGTCACCATTTCCAACGAAGGTTCCGACGGCCACGTCATCGCCGACGCGGTCCAGTGGCTGCCGAAATAAGCCGGACGGACACCGATCTTCATTCATCAAAAATGCGGAACGGGAAACCGTTCCGCTTTGTTTGTGGGGTGATGAAAGTCCGGATGACTCAAACGTCGCAGATCAACACGCCTTGCTTGAGGCTAGCGATCTTGTCCTCGCGCTTCGGAATGAACTCCTGCGCGACGTAGCCCTTGTAGCCGGTGTCGACGATCGCCTTCATGATCGCTGGATAGAAAAGCTCCTGCGTCTCGTCGATCTCCGCGCGGCCGGGAACACCACCGGTGTGGTAGTGCGCGAAGTATTGGTTGTCCTTCTTGATGGTGGCGATGACATCCCCTTCCATGATCTGCATGTGGTAGATGTCATAGAGCAGCCCGAAGTTCGCGCTGCCGACCGCTTTGCAGAGTTCCACACCCCATTTGCTGAGATCGCACATGTAGTCCTTGTGGTTCACCTTGCTGTTGAGCAGCTCCATCGTGATCTTGAGGTTGAGCTTTTCGGCGATGGGCATCAGGCGCTTCAGGCCGATCGCGCAGTTCTCGATCCCCTTCGCATCATCCATCCCGTCACGGTTTCCGGAAAAGCAGATCACCTGTTTGCCGCCGGCATCGGCGACCGCCTTGAGGTACGGTTCGTAAGCTTCGATGAGCGTGTCGTGGTGCTCGATGCGGTTGAACGCCTTCTCGATGCCACCGACTTTCACGCCGTCCTTGGTGGTGCCGGTCGGGTTGGCGAAAATCGCGCAGGTCATGCCGTGCTTCTTCAGCGTCTCCATGTCCTCGGGCCTGAGCAGTTCGATCGACTGGAGGCCGAAATCCTTGCCTGCGACGCAGAGATCATCGAGCGGGATGTCCTTGTAACACCATTTGCAGACCGAGTGGTTGATCCGGCCCTTCATTCCGACTTTTCCGGCGGCGTCCTCAGCGGCTCCGAGACGATGCGCGAGGGAAACGGATGCCGCCGTCACCGCGGCGAATTTGGTCGAGGTTTTCAGAAAACCACGGCGGTCGAAAGAGGAAGAGGATGGATTCATGGCTCCCGCCAGCCTGCTTGAGAGCCGGTGGGTGTCAAGTCCGCGACCGGCTTCAATCCTCTTCGATGTTCAGGCGTCCGGGACGTTTCAGACGGATGCTGTCCTCCATGTCCCCGATATCGAGGCTGTCGAGAACGTTCGTCCGTTTCCGGAGCAATCCGCCTTCGCCGGAGGTCGGGGCGAAAGAAGGCACATCCGTGTGATAGGGGTCGTCACCAAGCAGGACCGGTGATTGCGGGCGCACCGGCGTGACATCGAGTGCGGAAAGGTTTCCAAGCACCATGTCAGGAGCCACTTCATCCGCATTCATCGCCGAATGCACCGAACAGAAAGGAAGGCTTTCCGTGCCCCTGCGGAAGTATTCCATGACCTTCAGGTTCACCGTTTCCACCTTGCCGGTGGCGGGATCCTCCTGCATGTGCTGGCAGTATCGCGTCGCCCGCTGGCCGGAGACCGAACAGACCGGAATCTCCGCCACGCTGGCGGGCGCCTTGAAGGCCCCGCCGCCGAACGAGGGGGCGATAGCATTCATCGCCGCCTGCCAGACGGGCATCGCCAGATCACGGCTGAATGCCGCCGGATAAATCGCCTCACCGTTGCCATTCAGGAAACCGGTCCACACCCCGCACGAAACCCGTTTGTTGTAACCGAGGAACCACGCGTCCGAGAAATCGTGGGTCGTGCCACCTTTCGCAGCACCGTTGAACGGTTTTTCAGCCAGCCCGTCACGGATACCCGCTCCGGAACCCCGGTCCATCGATCCGCTCATCATGCTGTGGACCTGGAAAGCGGTGGCGTCATCAATGATCAGCGGGCTGGACACCGTCGAAGGCTGGCGCCGGTAAACCACCGAACCGGAGCCGTTCTCCACCCGGTCGATGTAGATCAACTTGGACGGGCCCGCTTTGCCTTCCTTCGCGAACGTTGAAATCGCGCGCACGGCCTGTTTCATCGATGCCTGTTCCCAACCGACGGAGATCCGTGGCAGGAGCTCGGCCTTTTCCATCGGAAATCCGAAGGCGACCCCGCCATTGATGATCTTCTGCACCCCGACCTGCTGTCCCAGACTGACGGTCGCGGAGATCTTTGAAAACTCGAACGCCTTCCGCAGCGGAATCTTCTTCATTTCATAAACGGGCTCGCGGACTTCCGCGCCCCATTCGCCGAGAATCCCTTCCTGCCCGCCGACACCCACCAGACGGTTGTCCATCGGCACATCCTCCACCATCGATGCCGGCGTCTGCCCGGAACTCAGGGCGATCGCATACATGAATGGCGAGAACGCGGTGCCCAGCGGACGTTGGCCGAGTTCGATGAAATCGTAAGGCGATTGCTCATAGTCGCGGCCACCGACGTGGGCGAGCACCTCGCCGGTTTCGTGATCCACCATCAGCACCGCGCCCTGGACGTATTCCGGTGGCTTCGTCGCGGTCCGCTTGTTGTATTCGCGGTGTTTCTGCCGCTTGTAGCCCGGATTCGCTTCGGCGCGCACCAGGCTGTCCTCAAAGGCTTTTTCCGAAGCGATCTGCGCGTCCTTGAGAATGGTCGTGTGAACCTTGAAGCCGCCGGCGGCCAGTGCGTCTTCCCCAAGCGCCTGACGCACACCATCGAACACGCGCTCATACAAATGCGTCGTTCCCCGGCGCAACGGCTTCGGATTCAGCGTGAGCGGCAGCGCCTGGCAGCGTTTCATTTCCGCCTTCGAAAGGAAGCCTTCCTCATTCATCCGGCCCAACACGAAGTTGCGCCAGCGCTTGTTCGCCTCCGGATTGTTGAGCGGTGACAACGGATTCGGGCTTTTGATCAGCGCGACGATCGACGCGCATTCTTCGGTTGTCAGTTCCATCGGCTCCTTGCCGAAGTATCCGAGCGACGCCGAACGGATGCCGTAGAAGCCACTGCCGAAATAAATCCGGTTCAGGTAGAAACCAAGGATCTCGTCTTTCTTGTATTTCTCCTCGATGCGCATCGCGAGGAACATCTCGACGATCTTCCGCTCGATCGTGCTTTCGCCACGCTTCCTCGCTTCCGCCTCCAAAGCGAACGCGCCCCGCGCAAGCTGCTGGGTGATCGTGCTGGCGCCCTGGCGGCTGCCCTGATAGTTCAGCCAACCCGCACGGATGATGCCCATGTAGTCGACACCCTCGTGCGTCCGGAAACGCGAATCCTCACCGGAGATCAACGCGTTGATGAAATTCTGCGGCACCTTGTCGATGGTGACGACACTCCGGTTCTCGAAGAAAATACGGCCGATCTCCTCGCCGTTGCGGTCGACGATCACGCTCGGCAATTCGATGTTGTTGATCTTCGTCAGATCGTAGGTCTCCGCGCGTTCGCGGTAGGGCCGGGTGTACTGGTCCAGGAAAACGTAGGCCAGCAGAGCGGCGGAGAGCACGAACAACAACAGCGAAAACCACAGGGCTTTGCTCTTGTAGAACGCCTTCTTGCGGCTCTTGTTGCGGGGAGGATTTTTTTTGTCAGCCATGCCGGATTTCCAATCAACCCCGCCTTTTCCGGCGGAGATAACCCCCAATGCTTACCCGAGCGGCGGCGATCCCGCAACTCCCGCGTTGGCAGCCGTCCTGAGGCAGAAAATCGCCTCGGAAGGGCCGATCCGCTTTCCGGATTTCATGGAAACGACCCTCTACCATCCGGAATACGGCTACTATGCCAAGGGGATCCGCCAGGTCGGACGCGCGGGCGATTTTTTCACCAGCGTCAGCGTCGGCCCGCTTTTCGGCCGTCTTCTCGCCCGGCGTTTCCTCAAGTGGTGGCAAGGTGCCGGTTCCCCCGCTCCTTGGCGGATCATGGAAATCGGGGCCCACGACGGCACCCTCGCCGGGGACATTCTCGGCGAAATCCTCGTCCTCGATCCGGCGGCGTTCGCGGGGCTCGAATACCTCATTTCCGAACCCCTGCCCCGGCTCCAGACCGCCCAACGCGAAACCCTCGCCGCATTTCCGAATGTGCGGATCGTCGATCAACCGGAGGGTCTTTCCCCGTTGCCGGGAATCACCTTCGGCAACGAGATCCTCGATGCGCTTCCTTTCCACGTCATCGAAAGAACGGGCGGCGAATGGCGGGAATGCCTCGTCGGATTGAAAGACGATGGGTTCATCTGGACTCCCGGAGGGATCTTCCCGGACGGTCCCGAAGGCGATTTCCGCGAAGGCTACCGCACCGAAGTCCGCACCTGCTTCGCGGATTTTTTCAAACCGCTGTTCGCCTCGCTCACCCACGGCCTCCTGATCTGGCCGGACTACGGCTACGAGCACTCCGACTACTATCATCCGGACCGCACCGATGGCACCCTCCGCACCTTCTCCTCCCATCAGGCAGGAGAAAATCCGCTCGATGCGCCCGGCTCCGCCGACATCACCGCGCATGTCGATTTCACCGCCGCCGCGGAAGCCGCCGCTGCGCTGGGCGGCGTTCCATCCGCAACGCGGACCCAGAGCGCATGGCTGACGGACATCGCCCGTGACCTGCTTCTTTCCATGGAAGGAAAGCCCGACGTATCCCTGCTCCGCCAATTCCAGACGCTCACCCATCCCGCCCATCTCGGCAGCCGTTTCCACATCCTGGAAATATCCTGGAACGGGTGACGCCGTCCTTCCGAGGGATTGGATTTTCCTTCCAACACCTCTCGCCCATGGGCTACACCGGCTTCGCAAAAGCCGGGATGGCGGAATTGGTAGACGCGCCAGATTTAGGTTCTGGTATCGCAAGGTGTGCAGGTTCGAGTCCTGTTCCCGGCACCACAAAGGAAACTCAGCCATGAACGAACTCAAAACCAAACTTCAGGCCTTGGGACTCAGCGAGGAAATGACCGACAAAGCGATCGCCACGGTCGCCGAATTCGTGAAATCCAAACTTCCCGAGAACTTCCACAAAGCGATCGACGACGTTCTTGCCGGCCAGTCCCCCGATCTCGGCGGATTGTTCGGCGGTCTCGGCGGATTGTTCGGGAAATAAGACCGTCGCCCTTCTCTGGATCCGCGGTTCAATTCGTGCCCCGCGGGTTCACCGGCATGCGGAAGGTGAAACGCGTTTCCTCCGGACTGGAGGACGCCGTCAGCGCGCCGTCATGGGCCTTCGCGATCTCCGAGGCGATGTACAACCCGAGTCCCAGCCCGTTGCGTCCGGCTTTTCCATCCCTCCGGGTGAAAGGCAGGAAAAGATCACCCAATGTTTCCGGCGGGATCACCGATCCACCATTGCAGACGGAAAGCTCGAGTTCGTTTTCCACGATGACCGCCCGGATGGTGATCGGCTGCCCGTAATCTCCGTGGACCAAGGCGTTCGCCAACAGGTTCGAGAGCACCTGTGAAATCCTCCCCGCATCGCAGCAGACCGGCAGATCCGGCATGATCTCGGTTTCAATGTGACGTCCCGGATGGACCATCCGCAGTTCCTCGACCACATGCAGGAGAACCGGCTCCAGCAAAACAGGACTCGCTTCCAGCCCCAAACCACCGCCCATCCGGACCCGCGCGAACTCCATCAGTTCGTCGATCATCTCGATCATCCGCGCGGCGCTGTCCTTCACCACACGCACCAGTTTCATGCTGTCACGTTCCAGCGGCTTTTCCGCAAGAAGCGCCGCCCCGAGGCTGATCGCCCCGAGCGGATTCCTGAGATCATGGCCAAGGATGGCGATGAACTGCTCGCGCAGGATCGAAAGCTCACGTTCGGTCAGCAACTCGCGCTCCACCTCCTGCTTGGACCTCCTCAGATTCTGCTCGTAGATGAGACGCTCCGTCGCCTTGTAGAAAGTAAGCCGGACAAATGGCGGCTCGGTTTCCGCACCACGCCGTTCCAGGGCATTCACCAGAACCCGGATCTTCGCTCCGGCCGAATCCAGAAGCTCCACCGCCACCTCTTCGAAAAAACCCTGCATCTTCAGCAGCGGCGCGAGATGGGTTTCGTAAAACATCCTGCTCCCGATCGAAAGCAGGGCATGGAAACGGGTGCCCTGCAGTTCAGCCGGTTCCTTGCCCACCCAACCGGCGAACCTCAGGTTGGCTCTCAGGATGTTTCCGTGTGCATCGAGCGTCAGATAGCCGTTCATCGAACGCTCGAAAAAATCGTCGAAGTCCTCCGGCAATCCGTCTCCCTGTTTCACGCTCATAAAAAATCCTTCATTGCGGCGATGGTTTCCTCCGGTGCGCTGAGATTCGGACAATGGCCGGTGGCTTTCATGATCACCAGCGAGCTCCGCGGCATCCGGGCGTGCATGTATTCGCCGACGCTGACCGGAGCGATGACATCCTCCGAACATTGAAGGATCAGCGAAGGCACGCTCACCCCGCCGAGGGCATGCCGGTAGTCGGACAAGAAAGTGGCTTTCGCGAACTCGCGGGCGATCCTTGGATCGGTCCGGCAGAAGCTGTTCGCCAACTCGCCGGAAAGTTCCGGCCGATCGCCGTTGCCCATGATCACCGGAGCCATCGTCATCGACCATCCGAGATGATTGCTGTCGAGCGACTCGAGCAGCTCGTCGATCTGCGGACGGCTGAATCCTCCGATGTAATCGCCGTCGTCGATGTAGGACGGAGAAGGGCTGACAAGAACCAGTGATTTGAAAAGCTCCGGCGCTTCGGCTGCCGCCAGGATGCCGAACATCGCGCTGACGGAATGCCCCACGAAGATGGCGTCCTTCAATCCCAGCTCCCGGCCGATCTGGACGACATCCCGGGCATAGCCTTCGAGCCTCGAATATTTCGCGGTATTGTAGGCCGAGGCGTCCGACCGACCCGCCCCCACATGATCGAAAAGAATCACGTGATGGTCGGCCTCGAAAGCCGGAGCCACAAAGCGCCACATGTTCTGGTCACACCCGAACCCGTGGGAAAACAGCATCGCGGGTCCCGATGGATTCCCACTGGAAATGATGTTGTTTCTACGGATGACACTCATTCGCCGATCGCCATCAAACCGGACGAACAGAACCACCGTCAGCCGGCTCGTCTTCGCGCACGCGGATGCGGCCGAAGGCGGTGAGCAAAGGCCCGGTCATCGCGGTGGTCACCAGCGCCATGATCACCAGCATCGCGAAGATCCGCGGCGAAAGGATCCCCAGTTCGTAACCGATGTTGAGGGCGATCAGCTCCATCAGACCGCGTGTGTTCATCAACGCGCCGAGCTGCAGCGAATCCCGCCAGTTCATCCCGGTGAAACGGGCGGTCACCGCGGTGCCGCCGAGTTTTCCGATGGTGGCGACGGCGATGATCACCCCGCAAAGAATCCATCCGCCGAAATCGTTGAGCAGTCCGATCTGCGTGCGCAGGCCGGTGAACGCGAAGAAGAGCGGCAGCAGCAGGACGCTGCTGAAATTCTCCACCCGCACGCTGAGTTTGTGGCGGAAACCCGACTTGTCCGGCATGATCGCGCCGGCGAGGAAAGAGCCGAACAACGCGTGGATGCCCACCGCTTCGGTGCAAAGCGCGGCCGCAAGAACCACGCAGATGATGATCGCAAGCGTGCGCCGCGAAGGAGCGGCTTGTTCGATTTCAGACGAGCCGAGCACTTTGGGAAGGAGAAGCCGGACGCCCCAGATCATCGCGGCCACGAACCCGAGCACCAGCACGAGGTTCAACGCCGAACCTGCGATACTCGTCGAATTCGCGATCGCCACCACGAACGCGAGTGCGCTCCATGCGGTGACATCATCGACCGCCGCACAGGTCACGGCCGTGGTGCCCAGATAGGTCTTGGACATGTTGCGCTCCTGAAGGATCCGGGCGAGCACCGGGAAAGCCGTGATGCTCATGGAGATCGCCATGAACAACGCGAACGCGGTGAAATTCGTCCCCGGTTGCGCGAGGCTGCTGAAGAGGAAATACGCGAGCACCACTCCGAGGAAATAAGGAGCCACGATGCTGGCATGGCTCACCACCACGGCGGTGTGCGCCTTGTTCCGGACCTGCTTGACATCGAGCTCCATCCCCACGGTGAACATGAAGAGACAGACACCGATCTGGCTCAGGAGTTTCAGCGTTCCCAACGAGGTCGGAGGAAACACGAACTGGAACATCTCCGGCGACACCCACCCGAACAACGACGGCCCGAGAAGGATGCCCGCGGTCATTTCACCGATCACCGATGGCTGCCCGAACTTCGAGAAAATGCCGCCCACCAGCCGCGATGCGGAAATGATGACCAGCAACTGCACGAAGAGATGGCTCAACGGATGATCGAAATTCGTTTTCAGGGAAGCGAGCATCGCCCCCACCGCACCTGTCTCGGCCGGAGCGGCGTGGGCGGCATGACCACCCGTCGCTTTCATGGCACCTACCGCCGATTCCGTCATGACGGGAAGAGGCAGGTCCGTGCCCAATTTAAGCACTCCGAGAATCCCCCCGCCGACGATGAGGAGAACGAGAACGTAGAAGATCGTCGTGCGTCTCATGATGGATCGGGAATCGAAGGTGCGGGTGACGCGGCGGGCATGGCTTCGGTCTCTCCGTCGGAATCGCCCCAGCTTTTCCAGCCTTCCTTCAGTTCCAGCACCGCCCACTCACGCAGCATCCCGAAGAGCCGGAACATGTCTTTTCGCTCCAAGGTGAAGCCCGGCAGCAGGCAGCGGTTCCCCTTGTTCGTCTTGCCGAGAAGCCCCAACCGGCGGCGGCGTTTCGCGATCGCGGCGAAGCGGCGGTTGTAGCAGCTCATGAGTCCGGCGAAAATCTTTCCGCTCGGCGGCGAGAACGGCGGGACATACAGCGCGGTTTCTCCCTCCGCGAAGGGCGGTTGGACCACACCCCAATAATACAGGCTGAGGTCCAGGCGGAACGCGAGGCTCATCAGGTCCCACTCGGCCATGTAGTGGTATTTGTCCTTGTAGACGCTGTTGAACCACCGCTTGTGGCAGATGGCGAAATCCCGGTTGTGCTTCTCGATCAGTCCGGCCATCTCCCAACCTTCGCGCTGCTGCGTGATCAGATTGGCCGCGCTGCTGGTCGTGAACGAAATCCAATCCATGCCCGGGCTGTAGAAGGGATCCATGAAAGCCGCGGCATCACCCACGAGCACGAAACCATCTCCGGAAAAAGTGGTGCTGTAGTATGCGAGGTTCCGGCGCCAATGCACATCCTCGGCATCGTATTCCGCGCCTTCCAACATCTCGGCGGCGACCGGATGCTTCATCAGGAATGCCTTCAACCGCTCGGCCACGCTTCCGCCTTCCTCCCAGTCCACGATCCGTTGGTCGAAAACCACACCGACACTGGTGTCGCCGCCTTTCAACGGAATCCACCAGCTCCACCAGCCGTCGCCGAGGATGTGGTTCGTCGCGGTGCCGCGGATACCGAGCGCCGCCTTCGCCCACTCGGGATACTTCTCGGCGAGTTCACGCCCGTCCCAGTCCTTGATGCCTTTCCAACGGGACCACGCCGCCGCGGTCGGATGCTCGGTGTTCCTCACCCACCAGCCGTTCTTGCGGGCCAGCAAAGCGGCGACACCCGTCGCATCGACGACCCAGCGGGCCTTCACCGTGTGATTCTCCCCGTTGTATTTGAATTCGACCACCTGCTGGCCGCCGGAGTTCAGTTCGACGTTCCGGATGGTCGCCGGCCTGATGAGTTGGGCGCCCGCCAATCCGGCGTTCCGCAGAACCTCTTCGTCGAAGGTCGCACGATCCAACTGATACGATGGAAGCCGGACCTGATATTTGCCGCCGACTTCGCTCGCCTGATCGAGCTGCTTCACCTCGTCGTTCTTGAACCAGAAACGCAGACCCTGTTTGGCGATCTGATGCTCGTTCAGGTAGCGTGTCAGTCCGAGCACCTTGCCCATGAAATAAGCGCTCACCTCCACGGTGGCTTCACCGACACGACGGGTCAGTTTTTCGGAACGCTCGATGATGAGCACCCGGATGCCCGGATTCCTTCTCATCAGCAAAGTCGCGGTGGCGGCGCCGGACAACGCTCCTCCGAGCACGACGACATCGTATTCTTGCTCAATCACTCCGGATGACTCGTTCATGGTGCTTCGGCGGCTGCTTTGTTCCAGCGATTCTTCAATCAGCTTGAAACAAGCCTAAGCAGCCGAACAACCAAATTTGGAGCTTAAAAATCCACCGAAAGACCCATATCCGGCCTGACCGCCGGCACTCGGAAACATGTTGTCAAATGCACGCCCAATTCCGGGAAACACGCCGGAATGATTCGCCCCCCTGAGGGCGAAGTGAAGCCCCTCAAAGCTCCGGGGGCCGGAAAATTGCCCCCGGTTCCGCTGCACGA
>DATLIO010000595.1:0-6428 GCA_035539355.1 Luteolibacter sp. | reverse complement strand
GTGTTAAACCTCGCACCGATCGACTCTGAGTCTCTCGCGTCACCCGCTGTCGTGGCGACGGGGAGACCCTACCAGAACCGACCCCCGCGGGTCAATATCTTTTCGGATGTTTTTTCCGGGCGATCCAACACGATCGCATGTAACTGATTTGTTACGAAGGTATTACGTCCTGAAAATTTTTTGAGAATTTCCTCCCGAAACCATCGGAACCGGCCGAATTTTTGAGATTCCGAAGGCCGTTTCGGACGAAAATTGCTTCGCCGGGGATTTTATGACTTCGCGGCCACTTCCAATTCAAATCACTTACAATTAATCAGTTGCATATTTATCATTCGATTCGGCACCACAACGGAATTTTCGGATGCGGTGTTGCAGCGAATCAAGAGGGGCTGAATTGGGCGTCCAGTTCTTCGCCAAGAGTAGGATTTGCCTCATTCTACGCCACTGCAGCGAAAGGACGTATGATCTCGCGTCTCGACTGTCCGGCGTCCGGCAGCCTTACTGCTCCAGCTTTTATTCCATGGAACCACGTCTGATTTCCCATCCTGCCGGCGATCTCATCGCCAGAACTCCGAGAATCGAAGACATCCCGGCGATGATCCGGCTGCACCGGAGCTGCTTTCCGCCGAGCATGGGAAATGACGAAGCGTGGAGGGACGATCAACTGCGGTCGCACCTCAAGGTTTTCGAAGAAGGTCAGGTGGTGATCGAGCGCAATGGCGGAATCGTCGGTGTTTCCTCAAGTCTGGTGGTTACGATGGGACGGGATCCGCTGCGCCATCACACTTACTACGGAATCACGGACGACGGCTATTTCTACAACCACGACCCGAAGGGCGACACGCTTTACGGGGCGGAGGTTTATGTGGATCCCAACTGCCGTCGTGAAGGCATCGGTTCGATCCTCTACGGCATCCGCCGCGAACTCTGCAAACGGATGAACCTGCGCCGCATCCTCGCGGGCGGGCGTTTGTGGGCCTACGAGCAGTACGCTTCGAAATACACTCCGGAAGAGTATGTTTACGCCGTCCAGGACGGGGTCGTGAAAGATCCGGTCATGGGTTTCCAGCTCAGCGAGGGCTTTGTCGTCCGGGATGTGATGCCCAATTACATCCGCGATCCGCGCAGCAAAAACTATGCGACCCTGATCGAATGGCTGAATCCCGTATACCGCCAACCGCCCGAAGCCGAGGATCGGAAAGTCCGCGTCGCCTGCGTCCAGTATGCGATGCGGAAGATCGGCAGCTTCGAGGAATTCGCCGAACAGGTCCGTTACTTTGTCGAGACCGCCGGTGAAGACTACGGCGCCGACTACGTGCTGTTCCCCGAGTTTTTCTCCGTGCAGCTGCTTTCCGCGATGGACCCAACGGGCTCCCGCGAAGGCATCCGACGCCTTGCGGACCTCACTCCTCGGTTCCGGGAACTGATGTCCACGCTTGCCCGTCAACAAGGCCTGCATCTCATCGCGGGCTCTCATCCGGTGCTTCAGCCCGATGGTTCGCTTCAGAACGAAGCGATGCTTTTCCGCCCGGACGGCACGTTCGTTTCGCAGCCTAAGCTCCATATCACTCCATCGGAGAAAACCTGGTGGGGCATCAACGGCGGCCGCTCGTTGCTCGTCATCCAGACACCCAAGGCAAAGATCGGCATCCTCATCTGCTACGACGTCGAGTTTCCCGAAGCCGCGCGCTATCTTGCGGAACAAGGCGTCGAGATCCTCTTCGTCCCCTACTGCACCGACAACCGCCAAGGCTATCTCCGCGTGACGAAATGCGCCGCCGCGCGTGCGATCGAAAATCAAATCTATGTCGTCACCACCGGAGTCGTCGGAAACCTTCCCGACGTTCCAGCGATGGACATCCACTACGGAAGGGCCGCCGTGTTCACTCCGTCGGATTTCGAATTCGCGCGGGATGGCATCCAGGCGGAAGCCGATCCGAACGTGGAGACGATGTTGGTCACGGACCTCGATATCACCGATCTCTACCGCAGCCGGGAAGCCGGATCGGTCACCCCTCTCATGGACCGGCGGCGCGATCTTTTCGAACTGCGGGTCAATCTCCAGGCGGACGACGCCTTGTAGGATCCCCGCGGCGAAGATCCCGGGAAACCGTGGTTACAAAGTTAAGGCTCATGCAAAATACAACGCAATCTGTTGCTTTTTGCTCGCCACCAATGAGGCCGGAATTGGCCATCCTTTGATCTGCTTTGGCTTCCGGAGGAGTGCGGAATGGCACGCAACGAGCGAAGCGGTCATGATACCTGGATGGTCCCACATCCCGGGAACAACCGGCCGCCATGAACTCCCTGACAGCTTCCTTTGACCGCCACAAGCGGATCACGATGCTTTTCCTGAAGCACTCTCCGCGGCAATCCTGCCAGTTGGAATGCGCCACCGCGCGCTGCATCGCCCGCGACATCGAGGATCTCGGAGGACCGTTCATCCGCGCGGCGAAAATGCTTTCGGTCCGCGAGGATCTGCTCCCCGCCACGGCCCTGGATGCCTTTTCCGAACTTGAGGATCACAGGCTGGAGGATCTGGAACCGGAATCCGCGGAGATCATCGACCAGGTGGTCGAAGAAGAACTCGGGAAAAAGATCCTGCGTGCGTTCGCCTCGTTCCATCCGGTTCCTTCGGGATTCTCCGGCATCGGACAAATCCACCACGCGACCCTTCATGACGGCCGGAACGTGTTGGTCCGCATCCAACGTCCCCGGCTGCGGAAACGGATCGTCGAAGATCTCGACACGCTCGCGGAAATCGCCGCGTTCCTTGATGACCCCCAAGGCCGTGCCCCGTCCCGTTTTTCCCGGATGATCGACCGCCTGCGGATCGATCTGCTGCGCGAGCTCGATTACCGTCGTGAAGAAACCGCCCTGAATTCATTGCGCGAGTCGCTCGAAGGGCGTGAGCGCCTGCGCGTTCCTGTGGTCATTCACGAGTTTTGCTCTTCGCGGGTCCTCACCACCGAATTCATCGATGGTTCGGAACTTTGGGAAGTTCCATCCCGTCCTTCGGAAAAGGAGAGCCGGGAGCTGGCATCGCAGTTCCTTGCCGGCCACCTCGACGAGTTGCTTTACCACGGCCGCATCCACCCGCAGCCCTATCTGGAAAACCTGCTGCTCACACCTGACGGGGAACTCGCCATCATCGGAGCCACCGGTTCCATCTCGCTTTCGAATGCCGATCGTCTGCTGCTCCACCATTTCCTCCTGGGGTTGTGTCAGAAGCATGCGGAGACCACCGCCGAAGCGCTGACCCGGATCGGCCGATCGGGGAATCCGGTGACGGACGATTTCACTTCGAGCCTCGCCGTCGCGCTGTCCGAAAAGTCCCTCACCCACCGTTTTCTCAAAACCGCCCGTGTCGCTTCGGTCCATGGTTGCCCGCCGCCACCGGCCCTGTGCCGCGTCGCCGATCTGTTCCACCATCTTTCCTCCGCGTGCGAAATCCTGTGCCCGGCGTTCGATGCCGAGTCGTTCATTTCCGCGTACCTCAACCGCCATCTCACGGATGGAGGGGACAAAGCGGTCCGCTTCTCCTCCCACACCGCCGCTTGATTGACGTGGAGGTCCGGGAGGAGCATTCTTCCTGGAATCGACGGAATTTCATCCCATGCCATCCATCAAACCGCTGCTCCCCGTCGTTTGCCTGATCACCGCTTCCTGCGCTCATCTTTCCAAAAACGCCCGCAACTCCACCGAACAACGCCCCCAGGCGACCGACCTGGCAACCGGCGCCGGAAATCTGGGTATGGGGCTTTTCCGAAGCACGGCCATCAGCACGATCCGCCAGCCGGTCACCACCGCGACGCTGGGTTTCTCGGTGCTCTGGCATCGTCCGCGGGAACTGGTTTCGGCGAATCTCAATGTGCCGCTGAAACTCGCCCCCAACCCACCACCGGAAGAACGGCCGGGCACAGCTGCGTTCGAACAACTTCTCGATCGCTCGAACATCCCGAAAGCCGAATCCGGCAGCATCAAGTGGCTCGTCGATGGCAAACGCTTCTTCTCCGACTTCGACCGTGAAATGGCCGCCGCCAAAAAATCGATCGATCTCCAGGTGTATATCTACGACAACGATGACATCGCCGTCAGATATGCCGATCGGCTCAAAGCGAAATCCCACCAGACTTCCGTCCGGGTGATGTTCGATGACATGGGCAGTTCCTTCGCCCAGACATCGCCGCCTGAAACACCCGCGCCGAACGGGTTCTTTCCTCCGGCCGACATGATTTCGTATCTTGAAGGCGGATCGAATGTCCGCGTCCGCCGCACGCTCAATCCCTGGCTGGTCGCCGATCATTCGAAGCTGATTCTCATCGACCGCCGCGTCGCCTACATCGGCGGCATGAACATCGGCCGGGAATATTACAACGAATGGCATGACCTGATGCTCCGCATCGAAGGCCCTGTCGTCGCCAGCTTCCAACGCGATTTCAACCGGACCTGGCGGAAAGCCGGACCCAGCGGTGATTTCGGCCTGCTGCGTGCCCCGGCTTTCATCCGGCACGTTCCACCGGTCGCGGACGGCGTCCCGCTCCGGATCCTCCGCACCGATCCCGCGGAAGGCCGTTATGAAATCCTCAAGGCCACCCTCATGGCCATCAATGCGGCCAGCAAACGCATCTGGATTGAAAACCCCTACGTCGCCCACGATGACATCACCCTGGCTCTCGAAGAAGCCGCGCGACGGGGCGTGGACGTAAGGATGATTCTTCCTGCACGCGGCGATTCGACGATCATGGACGTCGGCAACATCGCCGTCGCAAGGCGTCTGATCCAGGCGGGAGGAAAGGTCTTCAACTATCCGATGATGACCCACATGAAGGTCATGATCTGCGATGACTGGGCCTGCGTCGGCTCCGCGAACCTCGACACCCTCAGCATGCGGATCAATCGCGAGCTCAACATTTCGTTCCGTGATCCGGGCCAGTTGAAAGCCCTCATCGACTCCGTCTTCACGCCTGACTTCCGCCGTTCGAGAAAGCGGCCACTGGAGGAAACCGAATCGCCCATCGCCCCCATCGCGGAAGCCATCGCCGACCAACTCTGACTACAAACAAAGCCCTCGATTCAAATGGCGGAAATCGCCGCGACAGCGCATGTTAGGCCCATGAACCCCCACGGCGACACGCACAGCAAAACCATCGGCTATCTTCTCTGGATCTTCGGATTCACCGGAGCCCATCGTTTCTACTACGGCAAGCCGGTCACCGGAACGATCTGGTTTTTCACCCTCGGACTTCTCGGCATCGGCTGGATCATCGACCTTTTCCTGATCCCATCGATGGATCGCCAGGCGGATCATCGTTTCACCGCTGGTCGCTACGACTACTCCGTCGCTTGGATTCTCCAGACGTTTCTCGGACTCTTCGGCATCCACCGTTTCTATCTCGGGAAAGTCGGCACCGGCCTCATCTGGCTGCTCACCGGCGGCCTGTTCGGCATCGGCTGGATCTACGACTTCTGCACGCTGAACTCGCAGATCGACGAACGGAACCGTTCCTGAGCTCACCTCAGGATTTCATCGGGAAGCTCGTTCACATCGTCGTCCGTCGCCGGCCAATGCTGGGAAAGGGTTTCACCCAACCGGCTCAAGCCTTCCGTCAGTGAAGCCAGCGGCCCCGCTTCGTGCATCCGCTTCACCATCGCTTTGACGGCCTCTTCCCAATATTCCGCCGGCACCTTGTCATCGAGCGCGGTGTCGCCGATCATGACGATCTGCTTCACCCGCGGCATCATCACGATCAAAGCCGCGTTCCGGTTCTTCGTGTTCCGCATCCCGATCCGATCGAACAGCCGCCACGCGTAACGCTTCGGCCGGAAGACCAGCTTGTCCGTCACGCACACGCGGATCTCCGCATTGGTGCGCTTCTCCTCGAACCGGATCGCTTCGACCAATCGGGCTTCTTCTTCGTCGGTGATGAAATGTTCCATGATCGTTGAGTGCCTTTTACCAACCGCCGCTTGCCCCTCCGCCGCCGCTGCGGCCACCGCCTCCTGAAAATCCGCCGCCGGACGAACGTCCGCTGCTCCAACCTCCCGTCGATCCTCCCCCATACCAGCCACCGCCACTCGTTCTCGATACCTGCCCTCCTCCGCTGAAAATCACCTCGGCGACCCGGAACAGGACCGGGAACCGGAGGCCCAGCAGGAGGAAAGCAACCACCACGATGACGAACCACCAGCCTCCCTCTTCAGGGGTCTCATCACGACGGGTTCTGCCATCACCGGCATACTCGCCCTTAGCGGCTTTCAAAACCGCGTCCGCGCCGGCCTGGACCGCTCCTTCGCGATCGCCCGCGCGGAGTCTGGGAGCAATCACATCGCGGATGATCTGCCCGCACCGGGCATCCGGCAGCGCGCCTTCCAATCCATAACCGACATGAATCCGGATCTTGCGGTCCTGATCAAAGAACAACATC
>DATLIO010000594.1:0-2029 GCA_035539355.1 Luteolibacter sp. | reverse complement strand
GAATTTCTCCCGCCGTTTGCTGGATTGCCCGGTGTTCGGTGAGCTGGAGAAAAAATCCCTGATGGCCCGGATCATCAAGGCCCGTCCGGAAACCGCGGAATTGGTCGATGGTGAAGGCGGGAAGAAAAAAGAGGAGGCCCTGCTGGTTTCGTGGGAAAGCCTCGAGCGGAAAAAAGCGGAACTGGACGAGCTCATCCGCATCCGTATTCCCCAGAACACCAAGGATATTTCGATCGCCCGCTCCTACGGTGACCTGCGCGAGAACTTCGAATACAAGTCCGCGAAAGATCTCCAGAAAGTCCTCATGCGCCGCAAGAGCGAGCTTGAGAAGGACATCGGCCGCGCCCGCGGGACGGATTTCAAAGGCTCGGACGCCAGCACCGTCAATGCCGGGACGATCGTCGCCCTGACCGATGAATCCGGAAACGAAATCATCATGACGGTTCTCGGTGCCTGGGATTCCGATCCGGAAACCAAGACCGTTTCCTACCTTTCCGAAGTCGGAAAGTCGCTGATGGAGCGCGTTGTAGGGGATGAGGTGAAAGTGCGGGATACCGTCACGGAAGCCTTGCAAACCCTGACGATCCGATCCATCAAGCCGTTCAACCCCTAACGGGCACCACTCCTGCTTACCTATACCTACCATGGACTATACCACCATTGTTGAAATCCGCGGCCGCGAAGTGATCGATTCGCGCGGCAACCCTACTGTCGAAGTTGATGTCCATCTCGAAGGTGGTTCCATCGGCCGCGCAGCGGTTCCATCCGGCGCTTCGACCGGCGAGCACGAAGCCGTCGAACTCCGTGACGGCGACAAGAGCCGTTACCTCGGCAAAGGCGTGCTCAACGCCGTCGAAAACGTGAACGCCAAGCTCGCTCCGGCGCTGCTCGGCTTCGACGCCACCGAACAAGCTTCCATCGACGCCGCCATGCTCGCACTCGACGGCACCTCCACCAAAAAGGAAATCGGTGCCAACGCGATCCTCGGAGTTTCGCTCGCCGTGGCCAAAGCCGCCGCCGGCCAGCTCGGTGTGCCGCTTTACAAATACGTCGGCGGCCCGAACGCCAAGGTCCTTCCTGTCCCGATGATGAACGTCATCAACGGCGGCGCCCACTCGGACGCTCCGATCGACTTCCAGGAGTTCATGATCGTGCCTGTCGGCGCGCCGACCTTCCGCGAATCGCTCCGCTACGGTGCTGAGGTTTTCCACTCGCTGAAGAAGGTGCTCCACGACCGCGGTCTTTCCACCGCGGTGGGTGATGAAGGCGGATTCGCCCCCTCCCTGAACGGTGTGGAGGACGCCATGCAGGTCCTCTGCCAGGCCATCGAAAAGGCCGGTTACAAGGTCGGTGACGACATCGCCTTCGCACTCGACGTCGCTTCCTCCGAGTTCTTCAAGGACGGAAAATACGTCTTCAAGAAGGGCGACGGCTCCGTGCGCTCCGCCGCCGAACTCGTCGATTTCTACGCCGACCTCCAGAAGCGCTACCCGATCATCTCGATCGAAGACGGTTGCGCCGAAAATGATTGGGACGGCTGGAAGATCCTCACCGACAAGCTCGGCTCCAAGACCCAGCTCGTCGGCGACGACCTGTTCGTCACCAACGTCGATTTCCTCTCCAAAGGCATCAAACAAGGCGTTGCGAACTCGATCCTGGTGAAGGTGAACCAGATCGGTTCCCTCACCGAGACGCTCGACGCCGTCGAACTCGCCAAGGAAAACAGCTACACCGCCGTTCTCAGCCACCGCTCCGGTGAGACCGAGGACAGCACGATCGCCGACCTGGCCGTCGCCACCAACTGCGGACAGATCAAGACCGGCTCGATGAGCCGCTCCGACCGGACCGCAAAATACAACCAACTCCTCCGCATCGAAGAGGAGCTGGGTGATGACGCCGTCTTCGGCATCAAGAAGCTCAAGGTCCTCGCCAGATAATTGGCGGGCGGTCGACGACCGCCTTCAGGAATTTCACAAACGGCGGCTCCGGAAACGGGGCCGCCGTTTTGTTTATGGATAGAGCCGTATTT
>DATLIO010000593.1:0-1644 GCA_035539355.1 Luteolibacter sp. | reverse complement strand
CACCGATGCCGTGACGGTCGCGTGGTTCGATTTTTCCCCAGACGTAGAGAAGAAGTGGCGGGTCATAGGCCTCGCGCAGCGGGGCGGGGTAGTCCTCGTCGTCCTGGGTGACGATGGAAATGCCGCGCTCGGCGGCTTCGCGGAGCTCCGCGATTGGATCGGCGTGATCCTGCCAGGAGGTGAGGATTTTCGCGGTCTCCTCGCCGATGCCATCGACGCGGACAAGCCGGTCTTTCGATGCGCGGAGAATGGCTTCGGGAGTGCCGAAGGTTTCGAGGAGGCGCCGGACTCTGACGGGGCCGATCCTCGGAAGAAGATTGAGGGCGGTGAGGGCTTCGAGAGGAGACATCGGCGCGGCGGATGATGCCGACGCACCGATGTCCGGTCAAAGCGGAATGCGCGTTTTTTGGGTGATCAGAGGCCGAGCTCTTTCAGCTTCGGTTCGATCGCTTGCGCCCAGAGTTCGTAACCTTTGCCGGAGAGGTGGAGTTTGTCCGGCATGATCTCTTTCGGCAGCGTGCCGTCGGCGGCGACGAACGAGGAGGAAATGTCCTGCACGTAGATCGTCTTGTTGTCGGCGAACTTGCCGACGAGGACGTTGATCTCGTCATTCAGTTTGCGGAGTTTGTCGTCGGCGTTTTCACCGCGTGGGAAAACGGAGAGGACGAGCAGTTTGGTTTGCGGCCAGATCGCGTGGAGCTCGTCGAGAACCGCTTTGATGCCAGCGGCGGTATCAGCTGCGGGGCGTTGTTCGTGGCCGGTGTTGTTGGTGCCGATGAGGATGACGGCGACTTTCGGTTTCAGTTCCTTGAGGTTCGCTTCGTCGGTTTTCAAGCGCCAGAGGAGGTGCTCGGTGCGGTCGCCGGAGAAGCCGAGGTTGAGCGGCTTGTATTTGGCGAAATGCTCTTCCCAGGTTTTCTTGCCGCCGCCTTCCCAGCCTTGCGTGATCGAGTCGCCGAGGAAAACGAGCTCGGTGTCCTTGGCCGCCTTGGTGGCTTCGAGTTTCGATTCCCAGCGTTTCTTCCACCAGTCCTCTTTGAACCGCTCGGCGGGGGCTGTGGATTTGGACGGAGCTTCGGCGACGGGTTGGGCAAGGGCGAACGCCGGTGCGAGGACCAGCGCGAGGAGAGTATGGATTTTCATGACAGCCGTGAAGTTGAGCCGGTCCGCGGCTCCGTGGCTACGGAAAAGATACAACCTGAACGGGGAGTTCTCAGATGCCGAAGTGCCGGCCGATGCACTCCGCCGCTTGCCGGAAATCGCCATCCGCCAGCGGTTCCGGCGCATGCACCGCGAGGGCCGGGACCTGCTCGCGGGTATGGTCCGTGCCGGGATGATAGGGATCGTTGCCGTGATCCGCGGTGATGAGCACGAAGTCATCCGGACCGATGGTTTTCAAAAAGCCGCCGAGCCATGCGTCGAACTCCATCAGGCAGTCGGCATATCCCCGCGGATTGCGGCGGTGGCCGTACAGCGAATCGAAATCGACGAGGTTCGCGAAAATGAAATGCCGGTGTGAGCGGTTTTCCTCCCACAGTCTGTCGATGGCCGCCATGCCTTCGGCGTTCGATTTCGTGGGATGGCTTTCGGAAATGCCGGAGTCCGCGAAGATGTCGGAAATTTTCCCGACGCCGATCGTCTCGA
>DATLIO010000592.1:0-4213 GCA_035539355.1 Luteolibacter sp. | reverse complement strand
GGACCAGGGCGCGCCGCTGGTCTACAACATCATCGGCAGAAACTCCGAAATGCTCGGCGACGGGAAAGTCCTGCCAGCCACGAAGGATCAGAAGATCGAATGCAAATGGATCGACGTGAACGCCGGTGACACCGTCGATTTCGCCTACCGCGCCCCGGAAGGCGAACACTTCGGCGGCACCGCCTGGGACCTCAGCATGCGGGGACGTGATTCGTCTGAAGGACCCGTGCGTGAAGTCTCCAACCTGAAAAAGGAATTCCCCACCTCCACTTCGCCTCCACCGGCCATCGTTCCCGACAGCCCGTGGGCCGACCTCATCCAGATGCTCTGGTCGTCCAACGAGTTCCATTTCATCGACTGATCCCCAGCTTTCCGAGCCATGTCTTTCCATCAACTCACCGCCAACGATCTGATCCTCGACCGCCGCGATTTCCTGCGCCGCTGCGGCATGGGCTTCGGCGGACTCGCGCTCGGCAGCCTCTTCGCCGGCAATTCCGCCTCCGCGGCCGCTGCGAAATCGCAGATGCCGTTGATGCCCCACTTCGCTCCGAAAGCGAAACGGGTCGTCCATCTTTTCATGAACGGCGGCCCTTCGCAGGTCGACACCTTCGATCCGAAGCCGGCGCTCGACAAATACCACGGCAAGCCGCTCCCGCTCGAAGGCATGAAGACCGAGCGCCCCACCGGTGCCGCGCTCCGCTCGCCTTTCTCGTTCCAGAAATACGGGCAGTGCGGACTCGAGGTCAGCGAGCTTTTCAAAAACACCGCCCAGCACGCCGACGATCTCTGCGTCATCCGCTCGATGAAAGCGGACGTGCCGAACCATGAGCCGTCACTGATGCTCATGAACTGCGGCGAAGCCCGCCTTACCCGCCCGTCCTTCGGTTCAAGGGTCAGCTACGGACTCGGCAGCGAGAACGAAAACCTGCCCGCCTACATCTCGATGTGCCCCGGTGGCATGCCCGTAAAGCGCGCCGAAAACTGGCGCTCGTCCTTCCTGCCGGGAAGTTTCCAAGGCACCTATCTCGACACCTCGATCCAACAGGTCGACAAGATGATCGAGAACCTGAGCAATCCCGTGGCCCGCGACCACCGTCAGGAAAGGCAGCTCGAATTCCTCCGCAAGCTCAACGACCGCCATATGGCCGCCCGCGACGCCGATCCGAAACTGGAAGCCCGCATCCGCAGTTTCGAGCTCGCCTACCGGATGCAGACCGAAGCCACCGACGCCTTCGACATCTCAAAGGAACCCGCCTACATCCACGAGATGTACGGCAAAGGCGATTACGCCCGCCAGTGCATCATGGCCCGTCGCCTCCTCGAGCGCGGTGTCCGCTTCATCCAGCTCTGGCACGGCAACGGCCAGCCTTGGGACAGCCACGACAACATCGAGGACCATCGCGGTCTCGCCGAGAAATGCGACCAGGCGATCGGCGCCTTCCTCACGGATCTCAAGATGCGTGGACTGCTCGATGAAACCCTCGTCATCTGGGGCGGTGAATTCGGCCGCACTCCGGTCGTGGAGCTTCCAAAGGCCGGCTCCAACGCCGGCGTCATGAAAGGCCGCGACCACAACCACTTCGGCTTCACCACCTGGATCGCCGGCGGCGGAGTCAAAGGCGGCTACACCCACGGCGCCACCGACGAATTCGGTTTCGGTGCGGTTGAGAAGCCCGTCCACGTGCATGACCTGCACGCGACCATGCTTCACCTGATGGGCCTCGATCACGAGCGGCTCACCTATCACTACTCGGGCCGCGATTTCCGCCTCACCGACGTCCACGGACACATCGTCCAGGACATCATCGCCTGATTCGAATCCACAAAAAAAGCGCCGGTCCGAAGACCGGCGCTTTTCGTTGGAATCATCAGCGATAGCTCAGCTGGGCCGTCACCTTCGCATCCTTGTCGGATTTGAAGCGGATCCAGTAGGCCGAGAAATCGTCCGGGAACACGTGGTTGTAGGTCGAACCGAACGCGACCGGCACGTTGTCCAGCACCGTCCATGATCCGTCACCGGAAATATCGACCTCGATCGTGATCACCGCATCCTTGTCCGCTGACAGAACCAGCGACTTCTTGTCATAAGCGGTCATCAGATAAGGATCGGAAACTTCGCCAGCCTTGACCTTGGTTTCCTTCCAAGGACCGCCATCACCGCGTGGTTTGCCGAGTTTCCAGATATCGTCGATGCCACCGACCCAAAGGGAGGCTTTGCCATCGTCCGACCGGATGATACGGCCCGTATCCGATGGAGCACTGGTGGAAACACCGGATGCGACGAACAAACCGCGATAGGAGCAGAAGTCATGCACCATCAGGTTGTGCGTGGCGACCGGACGGACGCGGGAGAAGCCACCGGCATTGCGGGCAGGAAGTTCGAAGAACGTGCCGTTCGAGTTGAACAGATCCCGTTCCGTTGCCACTTCGCGTGCGACCCGGTAGTTGCCGAAGGTGCCGCCTTTCGCGAAAGCAGGATCACCTTTCGGCAGACGCCAGCGCTTGCCGTCGTCATCGGTGAAGATCACGGAAGCTTCGTCGCTGGTCAGCACGTTCTCAGGAATCGCGGTGTGCTCTTTCTGATAAGCGAGTGCTTCAGCATCATCCTTGCGGACCAGCTTCAGATCGGCGTCCAGTTCGTAGTAACCGACGTCAGCACCGGCGGAATCGACGGCCGAGTAAGCGAGCACCTTGCGGTTCTTCGGCAGAGCACGGACCAATCCACCGGTAACCGCGGTGTCGCCTGGCTTGGCGATGCCACCGAAGATCGAGGCGGCGGTTTCTTTGCGGTCATCCTCGTTGCGATAGGTGAAGACGGCATTCGCTTTCGCGATGTCGGCCGTTGCTTTCAAGCGGACCCAGACACCGGTCTGATCCTTGCTGAAGGAGTGGAACAATTCCTTGCCGGCAGGAATGGTCAGCTTCGTGAGCGGAGCCCACTTGCCGTCACCCGCCTTGTCGACTTCGAGTTCGACGACGATTTCCTTGTCACCGCTCTGCGAGAGATGGAGGCCACGGTGATCATAACCCGAGAAGAGATAGGGATCCGAAGCGGTGCCGGCTTTGACTTCCTCGTTCGCCCAGACAGCGCCACGGCCGATCGCAGGACCGATCTTGTCGATCGCAGCCGGACGCACGAACCAAAGGTTCGATTGCGATTGCGGTGCGGCGATCTTGCCCTTCGCCTTGCGGGTGTTGAGGAATTCAGCGGCGGCGGTGTCGTCGCAGCCGAAGACGATCCGGTCGTTCCACTTCGTGAAATCGCCGATGACTTTCAGATAGTTCGAGCGCGGTGAGATGCCCGCGGAGTTTTCAGGGGTGAAGGTCTTCGGGAATTTCCAGAACGTGCCATGCATCGTCATCAGCAGGCTGTCTTCGCCGATCTCACGGATGCGGGGCCACTCCGTGTTCCAGCCGTGGGCGCCGTCGTACGAATGCGAACCTTTCGGCAGACGATACGGATGCCATTCGCCTTTGTAACGGCACATCAGGATCAGCGACCGGTGGTCCCAACCCACGGCCCAGATCGGATCGTTCGCCGGATCAGGATTGCCCGTGATGCCTCCCGGACCGGTCACTTCGGTGAACTGGTTGCGGCGGATGATCTTCCATTTGTCCGCTTTGCCGTCCCACTCGGCGAGGATGCCGGAGGATGTTTCGGGCTTTGTCTGCGCCGCGTTGCCATATTCGCCGTTGTTCGCGTAAACGAGCACGCCTTGGCCCGAGTAAAGACCCTTGCCGTGATAGCCCGGGAAATCCGCGCGGCGGACACTCTTGTCCTTCGGTTGGTTCTTTTCATCACGCCACAGTTCGGTGACGTTGAGGGTTTTCACATCCACTTCGTAAACGCCTTCCTCCATGGTGGCGTAGTAGATCTTGTTCTCCGGATCCGTCAGGTGGCGGGCATTGCCCGTGTGGCGGCCGAACATTTCCTTGTAGGGGATCTTGCGGACCTCTCCTTTCGAATCGATCGCATACGGCCCGATGAAGAGCTGGTTGGATTCCTTGTGGATCATCCGGTTCGCAGGAGTGCCGCCGATGCTTTCCGGGCGGATGATCTGCTTCAGGTCCGGAGTGATCTCATACAGCTTGTCGGTCGAACCCGTCGGCTGGTGAGGGGCATAGGTGATGACCCACAGACGGTCCGCCCAAGGGACGACCGCGCCGGTGCCGCATTCACCTTCCTGGTTGAAGTAGGCGAGGCTCGGGTAAA
>DATLIO010000591.1:0-3097 GCA_035539355.1 Luteolibacter sp. | reverse complement strand
GCAAATCCAAGGTGGTCCTCATGCCGGACATTTAAGCATCAAAACATCAGATTGTCGAGAAAACGATTATTTGTGAGTGGTCAACGCTCAAGGCACGATCGTTTCCGGCAGTCCGAACACGGAGCGCACTTCGGAGTACATTTTCACATACTCCGCTTCCAGATCCGCGGCGAACGAGGCGCGGCCGGTTTTGGTACGAGCTTCCGCCGGTGCGTGGATGGGTTCCCCGACCAGCACCCAGAGCTTGCCCCACTTCGCCGGCAACCATGGGCCGACGTAGCGCAGTTTGTCCGTGCCCAGAACAACGACGGGAACAATCGGGCAGCCCGATCTCGCCGCGAGCGTGCAGACGCCCCGCTTGATTCCCGCGCCGCGCAGCACCGATCGGTTGCCGCGCATGACTTCGCCTTCCGGGAAAATTCCGACCGCTTCTCCGCGGCCGAGCCGTTTGAGTCCCTCGCGGATGGTCGGCAGCGCCGAGCCCTGCCGGTCGATCCGGAACGCCCCGCCATGATAAAGCACCGCCCGTGAAATCCGGTTCCGGAAAAACTCGATCCGTGACACCCAGCTGATGCGCCGCGAAACCAGTGCGCTCACCACGATCGGATCAAGGTGGCTGACGTGGCTCACCGCGATGAGAACTCCGCTGTCCGTCTGCGGGATCCGCTCGAGACCGGCGTATTTGATCCGCAGCGTGCATTTGAAAACGCCGAGCCACAGCATTTTGCAGAAATCGTAGAACCGCCCGGGCGTCTTTGAGTGCGAAACCGGAATTTTTTCGGCAGGCATCCGGCGCCAAGCCGGGAGCTTGAGAACCAGCGGTTCGCGGACTTCGCAGCGTCCTTCCGGCATCTCGATTTCTGAAACAGCATCCATTGCGGCGCGCAGCCCTTATCAGCCCGACGGCCTTCCGGCAAGATTCTTCCGGTCAGGGCGGTTGCGGGTGTCTCGAAATTCCCGGTCCCAACCCGCATTCGCGATTGATTGATATTTAAGATTTGTTTTAGAGTTTCCGCCAACGCGGGGGAAAATCGTCCTCCGTGCGCCAACCCTCGTGTCCGCCCCTTTCGCATCCCCATCGTGTCCAAGCCTTTGAAAATCCTCATCGCCTGTGGAGGCACCGGCGGTCACCTCTTTCCCGGCATCGCCGTTGCCGAAGCCCTCCGCGCCCGCGGCCATGACGCGATGCTCCTGATTTCGGAGAAGAAAATCGATTCGCAGGCATCCGCGAAATACTCGCACCTCCGCTTCGAGCGCGTCCAGGCCGTCGCCAAACCGGCCACGACTTCGCCGAAGATGATCCCTTTCCTCCTCAAACTCTGGAAAGCCATCGGCCATTCAAAAAAGCTGATCCGCGAGTATCAGCCCGACGCGGTGCTCGGCATGGGCGGTTTCACCTCGCTGCCGCCGGTTTACGCCGGCCACAAGCTCGGGCTGAAAACCTTCATCCACGATTCCAACGCCCGGCCCGGCCGCGCGAACGTCCTGACCAGCCGCTTCTGCACGCAGGTCTTCCTCGGTCTCGAACCGGCGAAAGCGTTTTTCCCGAAACACAACCCGACCGTCACCGGCACGCCGGTCCGTCCGGAAATCCTGAATCTGCCGACCCGTCTCGAAGCCGCGCTGCATTTCGGGCTCGATCCGAACAAACCGACGATCGTCGTCACTGGCGGCAGCCAGGGTGCCCAAGGCCTCAACCGCCTTTGTGCCGAAGCCGGCGGCATCCTTCCGGAAAACTTCCAGGTCCTCCACATCGCGGGCGGCCTGAATTTCGACGAAGTCTCGAAGATCGCCGCCGGTCGCCCGAATTACAAGGTGCTCGGTTTCTGCGACCAGATGCCGTCCGCCTACGCCGTCGCGGATCTGATCATTTCCCGCTCCGGAGCCTCCAGCCTCACGGAAATCGCGATCGCCGGATTGCCGTCGATCCTTGTTCCGTTTCCGTATGCCGCCGATGATCACCAGACGAAAAACGCGGAGGTTTTCGAAAAAGCGGGAGCCGCGAAGCTGGTCCAGCAGAAGGATCTGGACGCCAAGGCGCTCGCAGGAATGGCCGTCTCGATTTTGACAGACTTGCAAACCCGTGGGGGCATGGCACAAGCCGCCCGCGCACTCTCGATCCCGGATGCCGCGGATCGCGTTTGCGCTGCCATCGAAGCCACCGTCTCCCCATCATGACCGATTTTTCCCAACGCCTCACCGACCGCGGAAATCCGCTGCACATCCATCTCATCGGCGTCGCCGGTTCGGGCATGAGCGGTCTGGCGTTGCTGCTCCTCGGCATGGGTCACAAGGTCAGCGGCTGCGACCGCGTCACGACCCGTGAAACCGAGCGCATGCAGACCATCGGCCTGCAGTTTTCCTCTCCGCAGACCGCCCACTGCGTCGAAGGCGCGGACATCGTCGTCTACTCGTCGGCGATCAAACCCGGCAATCCGGCTTATGACGCCGCGGTCGAAGCGGACATCCCGCTGCTCCGCCGCGCCGAATGCCTCGCGGCGATCCTCCACACGAAAAAGGGCATCGTCATTTCCGGAACACACGGCAAGACGACGACATCCTCGATGACCGCCCACGTCCTCCGTGAAGCCGAGCAGAAACCGAGCCACTATGTCGGCGCGGAGATCCCGATCCTCGGCGCCAACGCGAAGTGGTCCGAAGACGGCGAGCACATGGTCGCCGAAGGGGATGAAAGCGACGGCACGCTCGCGCTTTATCATCCCGAACACTCGATCATCCTCAACATCGAGGCCGAACATCTCGATTTCTACCGCGACCTCGATCACATCAAGGAGGTCTTCACGAAGCTCGCGGACCAGACCGCCGGAAAAATCGTCTACTGCGCCGAAGATCCCGTCGCGCATGAAGTCTGCGCCGATCGTGGCAACGCGATTTCCTACGGCTGGGAAGACGCCGATTTCACCGCGACCGATATCCGCGATCTGAAAGGCTCGTCCGCTTTCACTGTCACGAAGAATGGGGAAGTGCTCGGTGACATCGAGCTCGGCATTCCCGGCCGCCACAATGTTCTCAACGCGCTTGGTGCCGTCGCGCTCGCCGATTGCTGCGGCGCGGAATTTTCGAAAGTCGCCCGTGC
>DATLIO010000590.1:0-5706 GCA_035539355.1 Luteolibacter sp. | reverse complement strand
CGGTGTATGCGGGAGAGGCTTCACCTTTCGGGCCTTCGCCGTTGAGGAGAACGCCTTCGGCCGAAAGCAGCGCGAGAAGCAGTTCGAGTTCGGAAACGCAGTCTTCGTAAAGCGGCAGGATCATCGGCTGGACGATCGTGTAGGTGCCGCGGGAGCTGCGGGCGTCCGCCCAGGTTTCAAGGTAATGGGCCGCCGGGATGTGCCAGGTGGCGGCGTGCGCGGTGGCATCGGTGCGTTGGCCGAGGTGGAAGCTCGCCTTGAGCTTGCCGAAGGCTTCCGCGAATTTCAGATCCGATGGAGCGTCGAAAAGCGGGTTCGCGGGGGTGAGCAGGACGAGCGTGTCGATCGTGCCCTTGTTGATGTCGGCGACCAGCGTTTCGATGGTTCCGAGGCCGGTGGTTCCGGTGCGGAGAGCGGCGAGCGGCTTGTTTTCACCGATGTTGCCGAGGGCAATGTTGATCGCAAGCGCAAGGTGCTGGACGGCTGCCGGCTGGCGGGAACCCGCGAGAACGACGGACTTGCCGGCGTGTGCCTTGAGATCGGCGACCAGAGCGGTGATCCACTCGAGGTGCTTGGAATCGGTGACTTCACCGGCGGAAGCGATCGTTCCGGCATCCACACCGACGCCTTTGGCGATCTGCGCGGCGATGGTCAGGATCTGGCTGACCGGCACGCGGAGGCGGTGGTCGGCGATACCGCCGGTCACCGAATAGGCGGCCTCGACGGCATAGAGACGGTTCATTTTCGAAGCATCCGGCTTCTGATCGTAGAAGCGGCCTTCCGGCTTGCGGCGATCGTAAAACGGACGGACGGGGCCTTGGGAATCGAGGCCGGTGAAATCGCAATCGAGCGAAACGATGCGGTCGGCTTTCGCGAAATCGACGACGGTTTTGACACCGTCACCCAGCGCGGCGGCGGCTTCACCGGTGAGCGCTTCGTATTGATAGAATTTCGCGGCGGAAAACTTCTTCGCGATCTCCGCGGCGACGCGCGTGCGGGTCGGGCTCTCATCAGCGCCGAACACGAAACCGATTTTCGCGGCGGTGTCTTTGGAAAGCGCGGCGATCACCTCGTCCAGCTCCTTGCGGGAAGCTTTCTTGCCGGATTTGAGGATCGTGCGGGAACGGGAAACCGAATAGAGATCGAGGACGGAAGCCTGGACGAAAGCGTCGGTGCCTTCGTTGTCCGGATGGAGCGAGTTCGCGCCGAGTTTGGTCGGGCGGCCTTCGAAAGTGGTCACCACGACAGGGGTCGCGCCACCGGAACGCGGCATCGAGGAAGCATAGTAGGTCGCCTTGCCAGGAATCACCCATTCAGGGGCCTTGGTGTAAGGAACGATGTAGGATTCCGGACGGCGGCAGGCGGCCATCCCGAAACCGGCGAGCGCGGTGGACGCGCCCATCAGCTTGAGGAACGAACGGCGCGAGGTTTCCGCGTCTTCCCCGTCCGCCATTTCGGCGGCTCCCTGTGGGAATTCGCGCTCCAGCCAAGTGCGGAATTCTTTCGAATCCTGAAGCTGTCCCGGGCTGCGCCAAGCGACGGTGGTATTACCAGCGTCCGCTTCCGGGTGATTCCAAATGCGCTTACTCATGTGAGGCTAAAATTTCGGGGAAATCGGGAGTTTCTAGAAAGGCGGATCAATGGTGGCAGGTCGCGCAGCTCGTTTTCGGATTGATGGCGAATTGCTCCTTGAGCTTGAGGCCCAGGTCCTGGGTGGTCTTGACGGATGAGTCCTTCGAATACTTCGAGACGTCCTTGTCGTTGTATTTGAAGTTGAAGACTTCCTCCAGCGGGCGGAGATGCTTCTCAGGAGCGCGGTGGCACTCGAGGCACCAGGCCATCGACTGGTTCTCCGCCTGATAGACGACTTCCATCTGATCGACGTCGCCGTGGCAGCTCTGGCAGGAAATTCCGCGGTTCACGTGCGCGGAGTGGTTGAAGTAAACGTAGTCGGGGGCCTTGTGGACGCGGACCCACTCGATCGGCTTGCCGTCGTAGCCCGCGTAATTGACATCCATCGACTTGTGAAGCGGGACGAGCTTCGGACTGTCTTTCTGAACGTGCTGGTGGCAGTTCCAGCAGGTGTTGCCGGTCGGCACGTTGGAAGTGCCGGAAACATCCACGAACGAGTGACAGTAACGACAGTCGAGGCCGAGCTGGTCGACGTGGATCTTATGGGAGAAAGGAATCGGTTGCGCAGGCTGGTAGCCGACCGTAGTTGCTTTCGGAGTCGCGTAATAAGCGAAGGCCAGTGCAACGCCGGCAAGCACCGTTCCGGCACAAAAAGCGATTTTCAGCGGGAGCAGGTTCGACCAGCGTGGGAAGAAATTTGCCATGGGACGGGCGGTTCGGTGCGGCGTGTTTAGAAGCTTGTGAAATTTTTCACAAGCCGTTTTCAGGAAAACCCGAACGGTTAGGGTCGGGCACGGGGAGAATGCCAACCAGCCGTCGACTGGCAATGCCAAAAAACGAAAAAATCACCTGCAAATCGGTCGTATTGAACGGCTTTGATTTTCGCCCCAGCGGATCATGAATTCGACCAATTCATGCCGTTTTGCTGCCGCCATTTGCGGTAAGCGGCTGATTGCTCCTTCTTTGAAAGGGATCGACGGGAGGGGTCTTCTTCCAAAAAGGCCTCGAAGGGTCCACCCGGAGCCGATTCCACCGCCGAAATCGATTCAGGAGCCGGTTTCGATTCCTTTTTCTCCGCAAGCAGCCGCTCAACCCGACCCAAACGCCCGTTGATGCCGAAAACCGCCAAAAGGAGGAAAAACAGCAGGCCGACGCAGACCGCGAGGAGGATGGTGACGGGAAGCAGACCAGAATCCGGAGGCATGGAACCGGCGTACCGTGAAACCCGCGGCCTGAGAAGCCAAATACCCGGCCGGATGCCCGCGATGTCCTATTTATATAGGCGGATCATTCCTTCAGTTTGATCTCGAACATCCGCGGCCACCATTTGCCGGTGATGATGAAGCGATCGGTTTCCTTGTCGTAGGCGATTCCGTTGAGCACTTCCGCACGGTTGGGAACGGGCAGTCTCCCCCTCAACGCGGAAAGGTCGAGCAAGGCGGTCACTTCCCCGCTTTTGGGATCGATCCGCGCGACCATGTGCGTCGTGTAGATGTTCGCGTAAACCTCGCCATTCACATACTCGAGCTCGTTGAGCAGCTTCACCGGACGACCCGCATTCGTGACAGGCACCGTCCGCGTGACCGAGAAGTCCTTGAAACTGCGGAACATCAATTTGTCGGATCCGTCGCTCATGATGAGTTCCTTGCCATCGCTGGTCAGGCCCCAACCCTCGCCTTCGTAGTGATAGGTCCTCAGCGTGCTGAAATTCCCGGCATCGAGCACATACGCGGTCTTGTTCTGCCAGGTCAGCACCCAGATTTCATCGCCGTGCCGCACCAACCCTTCGCCGAAAACCTCCGCCGGCAGGCTGCGTTTTTTCAGAACGGATCCTGTCGCGCGATCCACGAGGCGCACGGAAGAAGCGCCTTGCATGCCGGTGCTTTCATAAAGCTTTCCATCGGTCCACTGCAGACCCTGCGTGTAGGCATCGGGATCATGGGGAACCTCGGACACGACGTCGTAATGGATCGTCTTCGGGACGACCGGCGCGCCCTTGCACGATGCCAAACCCACGCCCGCCAGGGCGATCATCCCCCACTTCGCTATGATATTCATGATTTCGAATTTTTCTCCACGCGGCTGGCCACCTCCCCGTCCGCGAATTTGGTTCGGATCACCTGCCCGGCACCCAGCGCTTCCGCCGAACGGATCACTTCGCCTTTGTCATCGAGCGTGATGGAAAATCCGCGCTGGAACGCCGATTCCGGACCCAGGGTTCTCAACAACGACTTCAGCGTGGAGAGACGCTCGGCACGTCGGGAGAGACCTTCGTTTCCCCGGCCTTCCAACCGCGACCGCAGCGAAACCAGAGATTCGGCCCGCCTTTCGAGAACGCGCAGCGGATGGATCGCCCGATGGGCCGACCGCACTTCCGCCAGCTTCCGGGCGGACGATTCCAATTCCCGTGCGACCGCCGCCTGGAGCCTCGAACGCAATGCATCCACCTGCATCGCCGGTTCACGGAGAAGCCGCTCGCCGCCTTTCCTCAGAGCCCCGCGGCGCAGACTTTCCAAAACCGCTTTCGCCTCACGCAAACGCTCCGTGGTGATCCGCGCCAACCGCCTCCTCATCTGGGAAAACCTCGCCACCAGTTCTTCCCCATCCGGCACCGCAAGCTCGGCCGCCGCACTCGGAGTCGGCGCGCGCAGGTCCGCCACGAAATCCGCGATCGTGAAATCAATCTCGTGCCCGACCGCCGAGATCACCGGGATCGGACAGGCCGCGATCGCCCGCGCGACCACCTCTTCGTTGAAATTCCACAGATCCTCCAGCGATCCGCCGCCGCGTCCGACGATCATCACATCGCATCGCGGATCGCCGTATTTCTCCGGCTCGCCCATCCGCTTGATCGCCGCGGCGATTTCAAGCTCGGCTCCCCGCCCCTGCACCCGCACCGGGATCAACACCGGCTGCACCCACGGGGCCCGTCTGGAAAGCACATTGAGGATATCCCGGATCGCCGCGCCGGTGTCCGAAGTGATGATGCCAACCACCCGCGGAAATCTGGGGATCGGCTTCTTCCGGTCGGCGTCGAAAAGACCTTCCTCGTGCAGCTTCCGCTTCAGCGCCTCGAACCGCGCCTGAAGATCGCCGGCACCGGCCCGCTCCACTTTCTGCACCACGATCTGCAGCGTCCCCCTCGCCTCGTATACCGTCGCCTCGGCGAAAGCCCGGATTTTCACCCCGTCCTCCATCACCTCCGAACCGGATTTCCGCTTCGCTCCGAACATCGCGCACTGGATCTGCGCGCCGTCGTCCTTCAGCGAAAAATACCAATGTCCGCTGGCCTGTTTCTTCAGATTGGAGATCTCCCCCTCCACCCAGATCTCACCGATCTCGATTTCGAGGACGTTTTTCATCCGCCGCAGCAACTGGGTCACCGAAAGCGCCTTCGGCTCGGGGCGGGGCTTGGAGAAAAGGTCCACGCACCGAAACTGATCCGGCCCCCCGGAAACATCCAGCAAGGAAAGCCGCTTTCCGTGGTTTTCAAGCCCGCCGACACCCCACGAAAGAGCCATTTTCCGCTCCCGCAAAATCCCTTGTCGTCCCGACGAATCCGGCTAGGTTTCCCCCCATGTCCAAAACCATTTTCGCCCTGAATTTCAAATCACTCTTCGGTGCGCTCGCCCTCGCTTCCGCCGCATTTTCCGGCCACGTCGTTGCCGCCGAGGCAAACACGAAGTGCCCGATGATGACCGAGGAAGACGCCGATGCCGAAAAGCCGGTCGATTTCAAAGGCAACAAGATCCTCATGTGCTGCGGCAAATGCGAGAAGGCATGGAACGCCGCCAGCGACGCAAGCAAGGCTTACTGGGTCAAAGCCGCCATCCAGGAAGGCGCGCTTCCGAACCTCAAGGGCAAGGAAAAGGAACTCGGCCTTGATGACGTGAAACTCGGCGAGCAGCTTTACAGCGCCGTCAGCTTCAAGACCATCGTCACCCCTGAAAGCCCGACCGTTGAATTCAACGGCAAGAAGTACCTCGTCTTCAACGCCAAGGAGCAGGAGAAGTGGGCCAAGGATCCGGAAGGTTCCTACAAGAAGGCCGTCGCCGCCGGTGTGATCAAGTGATC
>DATLIO010000589.1:0-5816 GCA_035539355.1 Luteolibacter sp. | reverse complement strand
CGGGAGTGCTGGCATTGGCGGGGAAAAATCCGGTCGCGCAGGTGGCGGGTGCCGCACCGGTGAAATTGGAGGACGGCAAGGGCATCGGATTCGCGGCGGATTCCGGGCAGAGGTTGAGTTTCAAAACCAATGGCGACGCGTTGTTGCTCTACCGTTGGTCGCTGGTGATTTTCCGCGTGGAAGGAGAGAGCGGGAAGGGGAAGTCGGCGACATTGCTGTGCGTGAATGACGGGGCGACGGGCAATGGCCGGTCCGGCTACTGGATTCCCCGTCTGGAATTCAACAAGGAGGATCGTTCGGTGACGGCGATGTACCGTGGCGGGAAAAGGCATGAGTTGAAGAGTCCCGCGGACAGTGTGGCGACGGACGGAAAGTGGAATGTGGCGCTGACCTATCGCAGGCATGGCCGGCTTTTCCTGCGGGTGAACGGGCAGGACTGCGGGCAGCTTTCGACGACGGAAAGTTTCTCGACGGAGAATCCGGAGGACATGACCGAAAGCCGGATCGGTAGCGTGAAGGCGGATTCGCCGGGATGGGCGCTGGATGGTCTGTGGCTGGGGCAGTCGGAACTTTCCGAAGCGGTGGTGAAGAAGATGGAAGCGTGGGCGCTGGGTCGCGCGGAGAAACTGCCGGGTGGCGCTGCGGCGAAAGCGGCGTTCAAGCCGGTGGTGGATGCCGAGGATTTCCCCCACCGCTATACGTTCAATGCGGATCGCTGGCGGGATTGGAAGAAGGCGCAGACGAAGGAGAGACGCGGCGAATTCATGGGGAAACCGGTGGCCGAGGTGCAGCCGGACCGGTCGAAGTGGGTGCGGGTTTTCCTCGATGATTTCCGGGCGCCGGAGAAACCCGGAGCGAGTGCGCTGAACGGCACGTCGGTGGGTGACAGTTCTTCGGACAAGGATGCGGGCGGACAGATCTGGTACGCGCCGGGAACGAACTCGGCGGTGGGTGGTGCGGCGATCTGCAAGGATGGCAACGACCGGCCGTTCAAGGATGCCTATGTGCTCGATCCGGCCGCGCAGACGCTGACGATGCGGCTGTATTGCCTGAAACCGGGCAAGGACGGGAAGCCGGGCGTGTGGGCGAACTCGCAGTTCACCAGCGTGACGGCGGCGGGTGTCGGTTATTCGTGGGCGGGGCCGAAAGGTTTCCGCGTGAAGGCGAAGATGAACAACCTGGCACCGGGGTTGTTCCATTGCCCGATGTGGTTCTATGGCATCGAAAGCCTGTTCTGGCGGACGAGCGAACGCCTCGAATTCGACATCATCGAGCTGGATGACAACTGGGACAACTACGGCGGCACCCATATCCATGACGGCGTTTACCCGGGGCTCTTCGGGCACATCGGCTTCGACACGATGAAAAAGAGCGCTCCGGAAGGACTCGGGAGCCAGAAGCTCGCGGCCGGGAAAAACGTGGCCGGGATCAACGCCTGGGATGGCAACTACCACGTCTGGGAAGTCTGGATCGAGGAGAAGACGACTTACATCAATTGCGACGGCGTCGAGATCGCGCGGGTGGACACGACTCCGGAGTATCTGGAGCGGCTGTACATGTATGTCGACACGTGCCTGAAGAACGAGAAGATGCCCGATGGATCGATGGGCATCCTCGGGATGGACGAATCGAAGAGTTATGACATGGTGGTCGATTCCATCGAAGGTTTCGCGCCTCCTGAAAAAATCGACGCAACCCCTGCCGCGCCTTTTGCCGCGAGACCGAAACTTGAAGGAACCGGCAAGGTGGGAAGCGAGATCAAATGCGTGGCGGACGTCGGAGGCATCGAGGACGTCTGGTACTACTGGCATTCCGGCGGCTATCCGCGCGGGTTCGGCCGCTCGAACACCTACACCGTCCTGCCGGGAGACAAAGGCGCGGAGATCCGCTGCATGGTGAAAGCGGTGGGAGCGAAGGACCAACCCGAAGCATGGTCGGCTCCGGTAAAGGCGGAGTGATCCCGTGGTGAAGCTGGATCGATGGAGGATCGGATGCTTTACTGATTCGTGATCGGACGTTCCTTGTCGCCGAAGCTCGATGAAATGATGCGCCGCCAGCTCATGGATGGCGGCGCGAGGCCGGAGGATTTTCTGGAGCCTGTGGGGGAGCCGGCTTTGGTGTCTGCGGATTCGGTGTCCTGGATCGTGTTCGCGAATCCGGTGACGTTGATCATCGGCGGGATCGCCGCGGTGATCCTGGAATTGGCGGAGCCGAAGGTCCGGAGCGGAGTGTGGGATCACACGACTTTCCGGACGGACCCTTTGAAGCGGATGCGACGTACGGGAGCGGCGGCGATGGTGACGGTGTATGCGGCGCGGAGCCGTGCGACCCGGATGATCGGAGGCGTCCGGCGGATGCATGACAAGGTGGAGGGGACGACTCCCGATGGCATTCCCTATCAGGCCAACGATCCGGAGCTGCTGCGGTGGGTTCATTCCACGGCGGCTTTCGGGTTTCTGGAAGCCTACCAGCAATATGTGCGTCCGCTTTCGGCGGCCGAAAGGGATCGATACTTCGCGGAAGGCGAGCCGGTGGCCCGGCTTTATGGCGCGGAAAATCCTCCGGCGTGTTCGGCCGATTGGGACGAACTGGTTGCTGCCATGCTGCCCCGGTTGGAACCTTCGGCGATCCTTTCCGAGTTCCTGTCGATCATGAAGAACCTGCCGCTTCTTCCAGGACCGCTTCGTCCGTTGAACGGTTGGTTCGTCAGCGCGGCGATCGACTTGTTGCCGGATGAGGTTTGCAGGCGGCTGGAGCTTCCAAAGGGCGCGATGATCCCCGGATCGCGCGCCGCCTTGCGTTTCGCGGCCCGGCGGGCGGAGAAACTCGAGCTTTCCACAAGCCCGCGATCCCAGGCGAGGATCCGCATGGGCATTCCGTCGTCCTGAAAACCGGAGGATTATCCGAAGAGCGGCGCGATCGGTTTTCCGTCCAGACCGCCCATTTTGAACGGACGCTTGGAAGGCGACATGACCGGCAGATCGAAAGGAAGGCCGAGGGCGAAGGCGATCGAAGCATTGAAGTCGGCCGCGCCGACCTTGCCTTCGATGACGTTCGATGCGGTTTCGTCGGTTTTGCCGTAAGCCTGGCCTCCCTTGATGCCGCCACCCGCCATGAGGCAGGAGAAGGCTTTCGGGAAATGGTTACGGCCCATGTTGTTCTCGACGATCTTCGGCGTGCGGCCGAACTCGGTGGCGACCACGACGAGCGTGGAATCGAGAAGTCCTTTCGCTGAAAGATCGGAAAGAAGGGCGGAGAGCGCCTGATCGAGCACGGGGATCCTTTCCTCCATGAGGGAGAAGTTGTCCGAGTGCCAGTCGAAGCCGCCGTATTCGACTTCGACAAAGCGGACGCCGCGTTCGACGAGACGGCGCGCAAGGAGGACTCCCTGGCCGAAACGTTCGTTGCCGTAAGCGGCGCGGGAATCGGCGGACTCGCGTGAGAGATCGAAGGCTTCGAGATCCTTGCTGTGCATCATCTTCACCGCGGAGTCATAGACTTCGTTGTAAGCGCGGACGGAGCGCTGGCCGGTGTGGAATTTCGAATCGAAATCGTGGTCGAGTTCCGACCGGAGATCGAGCTGGCGTTGGAACGAGGCGTCGTTGGTGTCGCCACGTTGTTTGATGTTCCGCAGGCCTTTCTGCGGATCGCCGATGGGAAGGGGCGAGTATTTCGGTTCGAAGAATCCACCGCCGGGGTGGCGGTTTCCTCCGCCGATGAGGACGAACGACGGGATGCTTCCTTCGCTTTCCGGAGAGAGGCGGCTGGCCCATGCGCCGGCGGATGGATGGGAGATCGTGCCGCGTGGCGTGTAGCTGGTATGCATCAGATACTTGCCTTGTTCATGGGCGCCCTGCGTCGTGCTGAGCGAACGGATCAACGCGACCTTGTCCATGTGGCGCGAGAGCAGGGGGAGGCAGTGGCCGAGCTGGATGCCGTCGACGTTGGTTTTGATCGCCTGGGTCGGTCCGCGGTATTCCGCGGGGGCATCGGGTTTGGGATCGAAGGTATCGATGTGGGTCATGCCTCCGGACATGTAGAGGAAGATGACGTGCTTCGCTTTTCCGCCACCGGCGTTGAGGATGGCGGGATCGGCGGCCAGGGCCTGCGGACTGAAAAGCTGCGCGGCCGAACCGGCGATGGAGAGTCCGAAACAGGTGCGGGCGGTGCGGGCGAGGAACTCGCGGCGGGAAAGTTCGTTGAGTTGATTCGGGTTCATGGGTTTGGGAAGTGTTGGGAAGAGCCGAGCGAACTGTGGGAATTATTGGACGAAGATGAACTGGTTGGAGGTGAGCATGGCGCGGGCGAGATCACGGATGGATTTCTCGTCGCCGGCCAACGGGGCGTAGCGTTCCCTTTCCTGCGAACTGGGCAGGCGGGAGTAGATGCGCAGGAAAACCAGGTCGAGCCGTTCGTCCGGTGTCTTCAGCGAAGACAGACGTTGGGAAAGGACGGAGCGCTTGGTGCCGATGACATCCGTGGTCGGATCGTTCAGCAGCGCGAGTGCCTGCGGGACGGTCGCGATGGTGTCGCCGGAGGAAGGGGTCGTCCGGTCCGAACCGCCGAACTCACGGACGAGCGTGGACGGATTGAAAGGTGCCGGGAGTTCCGAAGCGCGGGCGTTGTTCCTGGCCTTGCCTTCCTCGCCCCTGCGGTTTTTGCCTCCCTCTTCCATCATCATGGACATTTCGCCGGTCAGGTTCGCGATGGGGTCGCGGAGCCTGCGGGATTCCTCGACCCTCTGCTGGGCTTCGCGCATCTGTGCCGCGATCGCCTTCCTTTCGGTGTCGTCCTTGGCTTCGGCGAGAAGCTGGCGCAGCCTCCGGGCCTCAGTACGACTTGCATCGTACTCCCTTTCGGCCTTGGTCGTCGTTTCCCCGAGCGCGACGAGTTCGGTGGAGCCGGTGCCGAGGAGTTTCCGGATGGAAGCGGTGTAGTTCTCCCACTTGGTGATGTTGGCGGTGAGCGGCGAGTCGTCCACTTCACCGCGGTTGAGCACGAGCATGGAATCGTAGAGCTGCTCCGCGCTCATGCGTTGGAGGGCGGGGCCGCGGACGAGGTGGATCGTGCCGGGCGGCGGCTCGGTCGGATCGCATTCACGCTGGAAGAGCTGGGTGAGGAAAAGGACACGCGAGAATTGCCGGAGATCGTAATCCACGGCTTTCATCGCCGTCTCCAGGAATGCGAGGACCTGCGGATGGGCGGGCTGGCTGTCATCGCCCCAGTCATCGACGGGATCAAGGAGACCATGACCGAAAGTGCGCGCCCAGAGACGGTTGGCGATGACCTTGGTGAAATACGGATTTTCCGGTGAAGTGACCCATTTCGCGAAGCTTTCGCGGCGCTGGTCGGCGGGCACGTCCTTCAACGGCTGGCCGAAGAGGGTTTCCGGTGCGACGATCTCCTTGGGTTTCGCGTCCTTGTATTTGTAATCTTCCGGCAGACGCAGGAAGCGGGTCGGATCGTCGGTCAGGGCGTTGTTGTTGAAGTCCTTGAAGATCGGTTGGAGGATCTTGGCATATTTCCCGACCTCCTTGTTCCGTTGGTTGGACGCTTGCCGGCGGGCCTGGACACCTTCCTTGGTCTTGGGAAATTCACCGAGTGGAGGGGTCATTTCCTCCGACACGCGACGGACGGTGTCTTTCGAATCCGAGCTGCGGTAGCTGAAACCTCCGCCGAAAGCGGCTTCCCGAATGAGGAGGAAATGCCGAGGGCAACGACGAAAACGAAGAGGGTTTTGCCGTAAAGTTTCATGGGTTAATCAGCTATAACTGCAAAAATTCGAGAATGTTTCGTCTTTTCAAACACCAAGGACA
>DATLIO010000588.1:0-5528 GCA_035539355.1 Luteolibacter sp. | reverse complement strand
CGTCAGGTGGCGGGCATTGCCCGTGTGGCGGCCGAACATATCCTTGTAGGGGATCTTGCGGACCTCTCCTTTCGAATCGATCGCATACGGCCCGATGAAGAGCTGGTTGGATTCCTTGTGGATCATCCGGTTCGCCGGAGTGCCGCCGATGCTTTCCGGGCGGATGATCTGCTTCAGATCCGGAGTGATCTCATACAGCTTGTCGGTCGAACCCGTCGGCTGGTGCGGGGCATAGGTGATGACCCACAGACGGTCCGCCCAAGGGACGACCGCGCCGGTGCCGCATTCACCTTCCTGGTTGAAGTAGGCGAGGCTCGGGTAAATCCCCGAGATCTCGAGCGGTTCCGCCGAAACGATCGCGGCGGTTGCCATGAGTGACGTGATGATACGCATGATGTTCTGTTGTTGAGATTCTTATTCGTAGTTGAGCTGCGCGCTCGCCTTGCAATCGGCGCTGGTGGTGAAACGGACCCAGTAAGCGGCGAACGCTTCCGGGAACTTGTATTCGAAAGGCGCGCCCGCTTTGACTTCGAAACGCTGGGAGTTCACCCACGTTCCGTTGCCCGCGATGTCCACTTCCATCCGGATGATGACATCCTTGTCAGCGGAGAGCGTGAGCGACTTCTTGTCGTAACCGGTCATCAGATAGGGATCGGACGCTTCGCCACGCTTGGTCTCGGTGTCTTTCCAAGGACCGCCCTTGCCGCGCGGCTTGCCGAGCTTCCAGAGATCATCGACACCGCCGACCCAAAGCGCGGCCTTGCCGTCATCCGATTTGATGATGTGCTTGTTGTTTTCCGGAGCATTGCGGACGACACCGGACGCGACGAAGAGACCGCGGAAGGAGCAGAAGTCATGGACCTGACGGTTGTGCGTCGCTACCGGGCGGACGCGGGAGAAACTTCCGGCGTTCTTCGAGGGCAGTTCGTAGAACGTCCCGTAAAGATGGCAGAGATCGCGCTCGGTCGCGACTTCACGGGCGACACGGTAGCGCTTGAACGCTCCGCCTTCATCAAAGCCATCGACGCTTTTCGGAAGCCTCCAGCGTGAACCATCGTCATCGATGAAGATCACAGAAGCGGCATCGTGTTTCAGGATCCCTTCCGGAATCGCCGCGTTGGTCTTGTTGTAGAACGAACCCTGCTCGTCGTTCTGACGGACCAGCTCGAGTTTGTCGTTCATGTGATAGTAACCGATCTCCGTACCTTCGGCGTTCACCGCCGTGTAGGCGAGATCCCTGAGATTATGGGCGCGGGCCCGGACGATGCCGCCGGAAAGGTCCTTCTCACCCGTTTCCGCCAGACCGTTGAAGATCGGATCGGCTTCCGCCGTGCGCTTGTCCTGGTTGCGGAAGATGAACGAGATGTTTCCTTTCGCGACATCCTCGGAGACCTTCACACGGACCCATGTTCCCGACTGCTCGGCGGTGAACGTGTGGAATTTCGACATATCAGCTCCAACCGGCACCTTGAGCAACGGTTCCCAGTTCCCATCACCCTTCTTGTCGACTTCAAATTCGAAAACGACCTCGCCTTTTCCGTCATGGGAAAGATGCACGCCCCGGAGGTCATAGCCGGAGAAAAGAAACGGATCCGTCGCCTCGCCCTTTTTCAAAGGATCGTTCACCGCAAGCGCTCCCCGACCGATGAGCGGACCGAACTTGTCGAGTTGATCGTGGTCCACGAACCAGAGATTCGACTGCGATTGCGGACCGGCGATCTTGCCTTTCGCGAGACGCGTGTTCGCGAACTCGGAAGCGGCGGTGTCGTCGCAGCCGAAAACGACCTTCCCTTTCCATTCGGCGAAGTCACCGATGACCTTGAGATAGTTCGAACGCGGAACGATGCCACCGCTCTTCTTCGGGGTGAAATCCTTCGGGAACTTGTAGAACGTTCCGTGCATCGTCATCAGCAGGTCGTTACCCTCGCCGATCTCACGGATGCGCGGCCATTCGGTGTTGTGGCCGTGGGCACCGTCATAAGAGTGCGAACCTTTCGGCAGACGATAGGAAGTCCATTTGCCCTGATCGAGCACCATCAGGATCAGCGAACGGTGATCCCAACCGGTCGTCCAGATCGGATCGCTGTCCGGATTCTCGTTTCCGTAGATACCACCAGGACCGGTCACTTCGCAAAATTGGTTGCGGCGGACCATGTTCCAGTCCTTTGCCTTGCCATCCCACTCCGCGAGTGCTCCGGAAGGAGTTTCAGGAAAGCGGTTCTGTTTTCCGCGCTCGCCGTTGTTGGCGTAAATCAGACGCCCGTGTCCGGAGTAGAGACCTTTGCCATGATAGCCTTCCATCTTCATCCGCGGAGCTTCACCCGGAAGATCCTCGTCACGGAAAAGCTCGGTGACGTTGAGGGTTTTGACATCCACTTCGTAGATACCTTCCTCCATCGTCGCGTAGTAGATCTTGCCCGCAGGATCGAAAAGATGCCGCGCGTTGCCGGTCGGACGGCCGAACATCTTTTCATAAGGGATCGCCCGCACGTTGCGTTGCGCGTCGATCGCATACGGCCCGATGAAAAGCTGGTTGGATTCCTTATGGATCATCCGGTTCGCCGGAGTGCCGCCGATGCTTTCCGGACGGACGATCAACTCGAGATCCGGAGTGATCTCATGCAGCTTGTCCGAAGAGCCGCGCGGTGAATGCGGCGCATAGGTGATCGTCCAAAGACGGTCGGCCCACGGGACGACCGCGCCGACACCAGCCTCACGCTCGTTGTTGAAAAACGCGAGATGCGGATAGATTCCGGAAATCTCGACAGGAGCCGCATGCAGGGCGGCTGACAGGGCAAAGAGAAAGCAAAAGGAACGCATTTGGGTTATCTGGGTTTCGGGTTGTCCGGGAAATTGTCACCATCATCATCCGATGACACATCTTCCGGAAAAAATTTCCCTCACTCGATGCGGCCGTTTTCCATCAGCTTCCGGATCTCACCCTGCGAAAGGGCTGCCGGGCAAAGCGTGACTTCATCGAGATCGCCGCGGAACGTGTGTTTCGGCATCTTGTTTTCCGCCGTGCGCACCGCCGAGTTCTTGCCGAACGAAACCTTCTGCGCCATCGGGCCGGTGATGTCGGTGTTGATGCGCATCACGCTTTTCCGCGCCGCGGGTTCGAGCCGGCCATCGACATAGAGAAGGATGTGCGTCGAAACATTCGCCGGACGGCCTTCATAAAGCACCGCCGCCACGTGATGCCATTGGCCGTCGCGCAGATCCGTGCTTCCGACCACCTCACCTTCATGCGTGCCGCAGCGCAGCGAGCCGACGGGACCATCGATCTTGTCGGGGTTGATCGAAACCTGCCAGGTATCGCCCGGAGTGTTGTGCGCGCCCCAGCTCACCAATGCGTAACCTTCGGTCAGCTTGAGATCCTGAGGGACTTTCACCCAGCACGCGACGGTGCGGGCGCTCGATCCACCGAAACCGGGGAACTCGGTCTGGACATAATCATCCTGCCCGCCGAATGCGACGCCGGAGCCGAACACGCCTTTCGTCCAATGCGGGATCGCGCTGCCTCCCGGCAACGATGAAAATCGGCCGGTCGTGTCGTCGCTTTCAGGAAATCCGCGAACAATCGCCCTCGCCTCGCCACCTTGATTTTCATCGAACGGCCAGTGGAGATAATCCAAAGCGGCGCTGCCATGTTTCGGCGGCAGGGCCGTCAGGAAGCTGACCGGCGACACCGTCAATCCGGCCGCGCCACTTTTCCCAAGCCGCAGGGCCTTGTCCTGTGTCAGGGCCACCGCCTTGTGCCCCTTCGCCTTCGCTTCCACTTCGCCTTTCAGCACATGGACCTCCATCTCACCGCCTTCCGCCTTGACCGCGAATTCCGTTCCGAGATCGACGACTTTTCCTCCGGGACCATCGATCGTGAACCCGTGCGCCGATTCAGGGACATTCGCAACCGCGCTGCCACGGATCAGTTTCGCACGGTTGTCGCCCGTGAACTCGAGCTCGGCCTTCCCTTCGAGAATCAACTCAGCGCCCTTGTTGAACCGCAGCGAAACGAATCCCGAGTCGAAGGCGATCCGCTCGCCTTTGGAAAACGATCGGCCGTTTTCAGGAAATCCATCGACTCCCGTGCTGCCGGTCACTTCAGCGACCTGTCCGCCTCTTCCCGAAACCAGCGGATGGAACGCCACATCGAGCGCCCAACCGAGCAACGCGACCGCGGCGACACCCGCGCAGAATTTCGGCGAACGATACAACGGAACCACTTTCCGTTTCGGCGCGAGTTCCTCACCGACACGTCCCGCGAAATCCGCCGCGCCGACCACGCGATGCTCGAGCAAACGGTCCATCGCGATCTGCTCCGCGGCGTGGTCGAGAAACGCCGGATCACTTTCCAGCGCGGTTTTCAACGCATCCATCTCCGCCGCCGTGAGGGAATCCCCGGCGATCCAGCGTGCGAGCAGTTTCTCCGTTTCGAATTCGGTCATGGCTTCGTTTCCTCATGGTTGCGGATGCACTCGGCGAGCGCGGCCCTGAGCCGGTGAAGCTGCATGGTGACGGTCGAGTGGTTCCGCTGCGATTCCTTCGCGATGTCCTGCACGGCGGCGTCATCGTGATAACGCCGGTGGAGCAATTGCCGGGCGGATGGATCGAGCTTTTCCATGCAGTCTTCGAGGGCGGTGAAAATGTGGGATTCCTGGTTCGAGGTGTATTTCTCCGAAATTCTCACGTCGATCAGGCCGGCGAGTTCGGTTTCCGCGCCGATCGCGATCGGGCGGTTCTTTTTCTGGAAATTCCGCAGGAGGTTGAACGCGATGCCGCGCAGCCAAGGGCCGAGCGGGAGTTTTGTGTCGAACTCCGGCAGCTTGTTGAAAGCGGTGATGAACGTGTCCTGGGCAAGGTCTTCGGCGTCGTGCGGATTTTTCAGGCGGATCACCAGGCAGGCACGGATGTTTCCCTGGTAACGTCTGACGAGTTCACCGAACGCCTCCATCGACCCGGCCCGAGCCGAAGCGATCACCGCGGCGTCATCCGGGTCGGAAGAAGCGTCCGACACCTCGAAATTGTCACGGGATCCGGTCATTGACACATGGGGCGCGAAATTTTTCCGAATCCGCGCCCGGCCCCCAGCCTCCGGCATATCCGGCCACGGGATCAAGAAAGATGCGCGGCCGGGGGCGACCGAAAAGGTATCGACGGGACCGGCGGGCTCCCTAAAACTCCGTCCGTGTCCCCCGTCCGACTTCCATCCTGCACCGCGATCATCGTCGCGGCGGGGTCGAGCCGCAGGATGGGCTTTGACAAACTTTCCGCACCGCTGGCCGGTGTGCCGGTGCTGCGGAGAACGCTGGACGCCTTTCTCGCGGCGGAAAGCATCCGCGCCATCATCGTCGTCTGCCCCGCCGACCGGTGGGACATGCTCAATGACGGACCGGAATTTTCGAAACCGGTCATCCACACCGAAGGCGGCGCCGACCGCCAGGACTCGGTCGCCCGCGGGTTGGCCCTGCTTCCCGATTTCACCGAACTGATCGCCGTCCATGATGGCGCCCGGCCGCTGGTCAGTCCGG
>DATLIO010000587.1:0-6336 GCA_035539355.1 Luteolibacter sp. | reverse complement strand
GCGTAGAGATCGATCTGAGCCGGGAGGTTGGTCTTGGTATTGACCTCCTCATACATGTCCAGCGGCGCAGTCTGGGAGTAGCGGAGGTTTTCCTTGGTGTAGGTCTGGTGGATGCCCTTGGAGAGAAACTCGGGATCGTTGCAGCCGGTCCACACCTGCTGGCCTTTCTTCGCGGCCACTGTGGCGGTGCCGGTGTCCTGGCAGGCGGGGAGGATGCCCTTGGCGGCGATTTCCGCATTCTTGAGCAACATCAGCGCGACCATCCGGTCGTTGTCCGTGGCCTCCGGGTCATCCAGAATCGCGGCAACCTGCGCGAGGTGAGCGGGGCGGAGCGTGAAATTGACGGCCTTGATCGCTTCGGCAGCGAGGAGGGTCAGTGCCTCCGGTTGCACCTTGAGGATCGTTTTTCCCTCAAACTCAGCGGTCGAAACGAAATCGGACGTGAGAAGTTCGTATTCGGTGGTGTCAGGACCGAGCGGGAACGGGTCCTGGTAGAAGAATGGTTTCTCGGCCATGGGGTTGCGCCGGGAGTTCTAGGCGCGGAGCCGGAGCGGTGCAATGGGAATCCCGGCCTTCGGGCAGGCAAAAAGACGGATCAAATACGCAGGGCGTTTGAAAAGGTTTGGGAGGCTGGAAGGTATCGGTAGGCCGCTTTCGTTATGAGAAATTTAATTGTCGCGTGTTTATGGCTGGGGGTGACTGCGGTGGGGCAGGCGGAGTTTGTGCCGCCGACGCTGGCCGTTGAGAAATGGGCTCCGGAATATGATGTGGTGATCGCCGGGGCGGGCACCGGTGGCTGCGGCGCGGCAATCCAAGCGGCCCGGATGGGAGCCAAGGTGCTCCTGCTGGATGAGACCGACTACATCGGCGGTCAGATGAACGCGGCGGCGGTGACCTCGATGGACGAGGGCGGCACCAGCGTGCGGGATCGCGGGCTTTACAAGGAACTCGTCGAGCGGATCGAGGCGCACTACGCGAAGTCCGGAATCAATGCGGAGACGGCCTATTGGTTCGGGCATATCTGCGTCGAACCACGGGTGGGACGGGAGATTCTCCACCAGATGCTCGATGAGGCGAAGGTCGATGTTTCCCTGCGGTCGAAGGTCGTGAAGGTTTTGAAGGAAGACGATCGTGTGACCGGTTCGGAGATCGAAGTGACGGGCGATGCGGGGAAGGTTTCGAAAACGGTGAGGAGCAAGTTCCTCGTCGATGCGACGGAGTGGGGCGACGTGCTTCCGCTGGCCGGAGTGAAATACCGGGCGGGCAACACGATGAGCCCGAACATCGACGGCACGAAGAGCATCCAGATGATCACCTGGACCGCCGTCGTGAGGAAGTATGCCGACGGAGTTCCGGATGCGTTCAAATTCAAGCAGGCGCCTCCCGGCTACACGCCGAAGATCGAGCAGTATTTCAAGGACACGTTGAAGGATGGCGATGACATGGGTTTGACCGGACGCGAGCGGCCGTGGACGTGGCACAAATTCATCGGCTACCGCGGCATGCCGGACAGCAAGATGCCGCCCCAGCGCGTGATCACGCGGACGCATCTGAATTTCAACAACGACTATCCGACGACCGCGGCGGACATCGAGGATCCGGTGCAGCGTCAGAAAACCGAACGCGCCGCCGCGTTGAAGACGTTGCAGCTGATGTACTACATCCAGACGACATTGGGCAAAAGCGATTGGGGGATCGCGGATGATGAAGGATATGACACGCCCTACAACCGCGCACGGGTGGATGCGTGGCTCAAGGATCAGCCGGAGCTGGAACCGTTCCGGACGATGCTCATCAACTTTCCGGTCATGGCGTATGCGCGCGAAAGCCGGCGGATGGTGGGTGAATACACGTTGAAGGCGCGCGACATCGAGCGGGTGAAAGGAAAGCCGGAGTTGTTTCCCGACTGCATCGCGGTGGGTGACTATGCGGTCGATCTTCATGGATCGATGACGCCGAAGTATCTCGAACTCGATCTCGATCGTGAGGAGGATATTCCCGAGAAACATGCGTTCACCACGGGGCCGTTCGCGATTCCGTATGGCGTGCTGATTCCGGAAACAGTCGATGGGTTCCTGCCTGCGGAGAAGAATTTCTCCCAATCGAAGATGGGGAACGGAGCGACGCGTCTGCAGCCGCACACGATGTTGATCGGCCAGGCGGTGGGTGCGACCGCTGCGCTTTCTGTGAAGTATGAGGTCCAGCCGAGATACCTTTCTCGGCAGATGGTGCAGATGGCGTTGTTGGAAGCGGGCAGCATTCTTTTCTATCCGCCGATCAAGGATTTGTCTCCCGAAAGTCCGGAGTGGAAGGCGGTGCAATTGTTGACGACGAATGGAGTGATGACGGTGGAGGATGGGAAGTTCAGGCCGAAAGAACCTGTGTTGGGCGAGGATATGAATAACCTGCAACTTGCCATCATGCCCGTCCCATCGGGGCTCCAGATGTATGACAAGGCTGCGCGGATCACGCGGGAGGCATTCTCCAGGCTGTTGTCGAGGGCCGCGGGTAGAATGCAAATGAAGGATTACGCCCATGCGGATGTCGAAGTGAATTTCCAGTCTAGCAAAGAGGAAGGGGAACAGCTCATCACCCGCTCCGAAGCTGCCCAGGTCATGGCTGAATTTGCCAAAGCCGTGCAGTTGGCAAGACTGACCAAAACCCGACAGGTTTTCGAATGGACGAGCGTGCTTCCTGCTTCCGAGCCTACTTCTTATGCGGGACCTGCGTTGAGGAAGGCTCTCGGGCAATTGATGAAAGCGGAGATCATCACCGCCGAGGATTATTGGCTGAAGAACGCCGGTGAAGGCGGTGAGTGCGACGGGAAATTGGTGGGGATCGTGATCCGCAAGGCGGCGGAAAAACTCAGCCCGGGGGACAAGCGTCCGCCGGTGGAAATCCTTGTTGAAAAGCGCGTGGTGACCTCGGTCGATTATTGGTCGAAACGGGCGCAGGAGGGGGTGACCTGCGACGGCAAGAACGTGCAGCAGTTGCTCCGGGGTTTGGCGCGGCATTTCTGAGAATTGCCGTTCCCTGGGACTTTGCCGGTCGGAATCAGGGATCAGCAGCGGGGAATCGATTTCCGGAACTTTGGAAACGATTCCGCCCCGGATGGGAGTCGGCGCTTGCCGGGCGGGGGGCGGGAGGAGTAAATCCGCCTCGTTATGGCGAAGAAACCGGTGGTGTTGATCATTCGTGACGGCTGGGGCGTGAACCCCGGGGGTAAAGAGACGGCGATCCAGGATGGAAACGCCACTTTGTTGGCGAACACCCCTTTCCACGATGAACTTTTTGAAAAGTATCCGAAAGGATTGGTCAGCGCCTCGGGGCTGGATGTCGGACTGCCTCCGGGGCAGATGGGCAACTCGGAGGTCGGCCACCTCAATCTGGGCGCGGGCCGGATCGTTTACCAGGACCTCACCCGCATCAACAAGGCGATCGACGAAGGCACGCTGGCGGTGAATCCGGTGCTGGTGGAAGCTTTCGAAAAAGCGAAAAGCTCCCGTCTGCATTTCATCGGCCTCGTTTCCGACGGTGGCGTGCACAGCCATCAGGACCAGCTCAACGCGATGGTCAAGATCGCCGCCGATTCCGGGGTGAAGGACATTTTCATCCACGCGATCACCGACGGCCGTGACACCTCGCCGACCGGCGGCGCGGATTTCGTCGCGAAGGTCGAGGACGAAGCCGCGAAATGCGGCGCACGCATCGCCACGGTGATCGGCCGTTATTTCGCGATGGACCGCGACAAGCGCTGGGACCGCGTGAAACTCGCATGGGACGCGATCGTGCTCGGCAAAGGCGAGAAACGCGAGGTGCTCGCGAGCGAAGCGATCGCCGACTACTACCGCAACGACAAGACGGACGAGTTCATGCCGCCGATGATCTTCGCGGAAGCGGACACGCAGCGTGTCCGCGATGGCGACGTGATCCTGTTCTTCAACTTCCGTGCGGACCGTGCGCGCGAACTTTCCGAAGCCTTCGTTTTCCCTGACTTCGCCGGATTCGACCGGACGGTGACGCCGAAGGTCCACTATGTGACGCTGACGGAATACGACGCGAAGTATGGCTGCCCGATCGTCTTCGGATCGCAGACGCTGGAGATGGGTCTCGGTGAAACCGTATCGCTCGCCGGCCTCAAGCAGATGCGGATCGCGGAGACGGAGAAATATCCGCACGTGACCTATTTCTTCAACGGCGGTGTCGAACAGCCGTATGCGGGTGAGGATCGTTTCATCATCCCGTCGCCGAAGGACGTGCCGACGTACGATTTCAAACCGGAGATGAGCGCCCCGCAGGTCACCGCGACCGTGGTGGAGAACCTGAAGAACTACGATCTCGTGATCCTGAACTTCGCGAATCCGGACATGGTCGGTCACACCGGCGTCGTGGAAGCGGCGATCAAGGCGGTGCAGACGATCGATGCCGATTGCCAGGCGATCGTGGAGGAAACGCTCCGTCTCGGTGGCAAGCTGATCCTGACCGCCGACCACGGGAACTGCGAATACATGCGCAACCCGGACGGTTCGCCGAACACCGCGCACACCACGAACCTCGTCCACGCGATCTACGTGGCGGAGGACGCGGACCAATACACGGTGAGCAACGGCATTCTCGCCGACTTCGCACCGACGCTCCTGCAGATGCTCGGTCTGAAGCAGCCTGCGGAAATGACGGGCAAGAGCCTGCTGGTGAAGAAGTGAACGGATACCGTCCGTAAACTCGACAGCGGCCCCGAGGTCGGTTTGAAATGACCGCATGTGTTGTTTCAGCCGACCGGTCCAGCATGTGGGTTCAACGAGGATTTTCGGCCGCTTTCTGGATGCCGGGAACCAATGTCTCGTGTATGAGATGAGCCTCAGCGCCCCGGAGGATCTTGCAATGATCCTGCCCATTCCTGTGAAAACCCCGGCGGATGAGACGGCGGTGAAGTTCATCGATCTGAGCGGATACCCGCGGTTCTTTTCCGATCTGAGAACGGGTTTTGCTGCTCCGACGCCTTTCGGCGGAGAGCTCCCGGCGACACGGACGCCTGCATTGAAAGTGCAGCGGGTGGGTTCCTATGAAGCGTCGTTTGTTCCTGCGGTGAAGGACTTCGCAAGGCTCGATCCGAGGTTCCGGCTGGATGACAAGGTGTGGAAGTCCCTGCCGCAGTATGAGGACTACGGCTTCGCGGTTTTCAAATTCAGGAAAGGAGCGCTCAAATCGCATCCGATGGCTTTTTCTTTCCCTTCCCGATTCAATGGAAAGATCTTTTTCCCGACGGTCCATATCCACGACGGTGAGGTTCACGAGAAGGAGAAGTTCGACCATGAGCTCTACGCCCAGGCGTGGCAAACGGCGGTGATCAAGGGAACGGATTGGCGGGAATCGGAGAAAAACGCGGGTCAGTTCACCCGGCCGGATCTCAGCCAGAACCTGATCTGGGGAGGCGGACACGTTTACCAGAAAACGATCGTCGGCGAGGCCAAGAACGTCGATATCGTTGCGGAAGCCCGAAAGCTCGGTTGAGGCCGAGGGTTGCGCGCCGGTGCGGGGAAGGATAGTTTCGGCCCATGACGACGGCGGGCCTGTCAGCGGAGGATACGATGAAGGAAATCATGGACGCGCTTCCTGGTGGGAAGCGCGCGCTTTTCGCGAGGTATCATCTCGGCGGGTGTTCGAGCTGTGCGTTTTCGGATGACGAGACGCTGGCGGAGCTTTGCAAGCGGTCGGAGATCGATGCGGATGAGGTGCTGGCCCATCTGCTGGCGAGCCACGAGCATGATGAGAAGATGCTGATCGGCGCGGCGGAAGCGAAGCGGCGGATCGATGCGGGGGAGGAGATTCTTTTGATTGATGTGCGGACCCGTGAAGAGCATGAGGCCGTGGTGATTCCCGGATCGGAGTTTTTCACGCAGGAGTCGCAGCAGAAATTCTTCGCGATGGATCCGGCGACGGTGATCGTGCTTTACGATCATCTGGGAAGGGGGGTGCTGGATCAGGTCGCGTGGTTCCGCGGGCACGCGATGCAGGAGACGTATGGTTTGCGAGGGGGGATCGATGCGTGGAGCAAGGAGGCGGATGCCTCGGTGAAGCGGTATCGGTTGGAGGTGGATTGAGCATTTTTGTTTTACCTTGCGAGTGGTCGGATATCCGTGAAAATGCGGATATGAAGCGCGGTAGATTGGCGAAGGAACTCCGCCGAATTTGGGTTTTGCTGTTGTTGATCTTTGGAGTCTTGTCGCTTCATTGTGTATTGGATCATCCGGATTTCTTTTCCATCCGGCCGGTTCACACCCCCCTTGGATTCCTTGCTGTCTGGTTTGTCATTCTGGTGTTGTTGGTGATTACAGT
>DATLIO010000586.1:0-1860 GCA_035539355.1 Luteolibacter sp. | reverse complement strand
CGGTATCAGGCAACTCTTTTTCGTTTGCGGTCGACCGGACGATCATCGCCGCAAACCGGGCGACATCGCGGGCGGATTCCCTGTTTCTGAACCGGGTTACGATTTCGAGACCCTCTTTGGTCGTGCGGAGGATGGTCCGATCACGGATTTCTTCCGGGGATTCTCTGCCCCCGATTTCTTCGGAGATCCATTTCGCCCGGGCGATCGAAAGGTGGGTGGTGATCCCGGGTGCTTCGTTGGATGCCAGCACGGCACGCGACGAATATTCGACCGGAATGAAGTAGTTGATCAGGAAGCCGGCCAGAAATCCGAAGACGAGGCCGCTGAGGATCCACCAGAGGAACGGCACGACATCGAGAGTGGTGGGTTCCTTTTTCATGGTGGGAGATCAGGCGGGTTTCAGGAGATAACCGGCGACCCATCCTTCGCCACCGGATTCATTTCGGCACCAATGCCAGCCGTGGATCTGTTTGAGCGATTCGATCTTATCGCCGCGTTTGATGGTGAGAACGGTCGGGTCGAAATCCTCCATCAGCGCGAAGCGGCCTTCGCCGGTGGGTTCGAGGATATCCTCGGGCAGATAGCCGTGACGGCCGTCGTTGTCCTCCGCCCAGACCCAACCGGGCCAGGCGCGATCCGCGGGGCCGACGGTGATTTCATCGCCAGCCTCGAGCGTCAGCGGGTTGCGGTCCTTTTCCTCGTAATCGGCGTTGGCGGTGAAAGTCGGCATGAAGTCGACCCTAACAGGGCTGCGGGAAAACGCCACGATTTTGCTCACTCCGTTTCATCGACCGTTTCGTCACGCTGGTAGATCGGGAGCTGGCGGTAGGGGACGGTGAAGGCGAGCGTCATCATGGCGGTGCCGTAGATGCGTCCGGCCTCGCGGCTGTTCCATGAGCCGTCCTCGTTCTGTTTGCCGAGATACGTTTCGTACATCCAGTTGGCGTATTCGTTCCAATAGCGGCCGCCGATCTGGAACGTGCCCTGGGAGTTGTAGTAGTTGCCGTAGAACTCGAACTGGTCGCCGGGCAGTTCGCGGAACGATTTCATGACGTAATCCGCGGCCTTGGTGGTTTCGGCCGAGCCGTGCAAGCCGGTCAGCTCGAGGCAGAGCAGGCCCATGCCGGAAAGCGATTTCGCATGGTCCTTGGTATCGGTGTAGCCGAAAGTGCCGTCTTCCTTGTGCTGGTGGCGTTTGAGATATTCGACCGCCGCGGCGATCGCATTGTCGGGGACGGAAGCGCCGTTGAGTTTCGCGGAGCGCAAAGCCATCAGCGCCCAGCCGCTGCATGAGGTGTCGCTGTCCTGCGATCCGGGATGATAGCGCCAGCCGCCTTCGTGGCGCTTGTCCTTTTTCACGGCCTGCGCGCGGAGGATGAGATCGAGCGCCTTCGGCAATGATTTCTCGATCTTTTCCTGCCGGCCCGGATCGACCATGCCGCTGACTTCGGAAAGGAAGAGCGTCGAGATGTTGTGGGCGTACATCGGCCCGCTGCCCGCGTGGCCTTTTTCGAAGAGACCGTTGTCCTTCTGATTGGAAAGGACGAAGTCGATGCACTTGTTGAGTGTTTCCGTGTAGGGGCCTTCGGTGGGGAGATGACCTTTGGAAAGGAACGTCATGCCGACGAGTGCGGGAATGCCGGTGGAGTCACCGTAGTTTTCCGGAAACGATCCGTCGGGTTTCTGGACGCGGACGAGATATTGGAGCGCTTTCTCGATGGCGGGATCGGCGCGATCCTTCCACTCGGCGAAAACGGGATCGGGTTTGTCCTGGGCGCTGACCGGTGCAACGAGCAATGCGAGGGTGAACCACGGCGCGATGGGCCATCGCGCCCTGCCGATTTTTGAGAAGAACATGAG
>DATLIO010000585.1:0-5826 GCA_035539355.1 Luteolibacter sp. | reverse complement strand
GGGGAGAAAGTACCCGCTGAAGACGGGGGAGAGAATTGGTGAAGGATCGATCGTCACCGAAGGCAATGATGCGTTTCTGGAAATGCGGTTTCCCGATTCAAGCCGCGCGGCGTTGTCGGGCCCGGGTGAATTCGGGGTTTCGGTCAAGGATCGGAAGAAGATCCGTCTGCGCACGGGGAATCTCGATGTCGAGATGGCTCCGCAGCCGTCGGGAAAAGCGGCGCTGATCGAGACGGGTTCGGCGGTCGTCGAAGTGGTTGGTACGAGGTTTCTCGTCGAAGCGGCCGCGGCGAGCACCACGGTTTCGGTGAGTCATGGCACCGTGAAACTGAAACGCCTGGCGGATGGCGAAACGGTCGAGGTCAGGAAGGATCGGATCGCGGTGGCGTCACTGGATGCGGGAGTTGCATTCGAATCGCGTCCGATCGAATCCGTGGGTGGCGCGTGGTCTGCGGTTCCTGATGAACTGGACAACGGGAAATCCATTGGCGGAGCATCGTCTGATTTCCAGGCGGAGGCCTTCCGCGCGGGCTCCGATGAGCAAGGCAATCCGGTGATTCATCATGGCGTTTCATTCCGCGGCACGCGGGGAGGTTCGGTGGGGCTCGCCAAAATGAATGCGGACAGTGAATTGGCGGTGAGATTCCGCGTCGCGGATCCGAAAGCGCACGTGCGGATCATGGTGGTCTGCCGCGAAGCGACCGGAGGTTTCGTCGGGAACAAGCAGGTTCAGTTCCGCGCCTCGGAAATCGCCGCGGATGCCGATGGATCGAGGACTTTCCGCAAACGCATCCAGGATTTCGAAACGATCACCGAAAGCGATTTCAGCGTCGCCGGCCGCAACGTCTCCCTTCTTGTCGTCTCGGTCCTCAATTCCGGTGACGGATTGCAGGTCGCCGGAGCGACGATCACCGATTGAACCCATATCAAACTCATGACCCGAACCCGACTCATCCTCGCCGGAGGCATTGCGATGCTTGCCCCGCAGACAAATTTCGCCGCAAGCATCTGGACGGAAGGGGAGGCCGCATCACCGAGCGCCGTGCAACGCCATCCTTTCTGGTATGACAAGGTGAAGAAGGATCTGCTGAGCGGCGGCGATTGGCTGAGCAATTTCGGACCGAAGGAAGGAACCGGCGAATACAAACTGACGGTGCCGGAGGATGGTTCCTATGCATTCTGGATCCGCGCCAATCCGACCCAGGCCAAACTGGATTACAGCATCAACGGCGGGGATTGGATCGCAGTGGATTTCAAAGGCAACCGCGGGCTCCAGAACATCGCGGAAGACAACAAGCCGGACCTTCGCTTCATCGCCTGGGTGAAAGCCGGGGCGGTTGATCTGAAGAAAGGGGAAACCACCGTGAAGTTCCGGATGAACAGCGCTTCCAGCAACCATGGCGGGCTGGATTGTTTCGTGCTGACCACGGATCCGTTCGTTCCGCAGGGCACGGTGAAACCGGGGGTGGTCGCCGCCGCGGGACCTGCCGATTGGTTTCCGCTGATGCCGGATGACGACCAGTTTTCAACCGAATCGGTGATCGACATGTCGGCGCTGAACCACACTCCGGCCGGGAAGTTCGGTCCGGTGACCGCGGATGGGAAGGATCTGAGATTCGCGAACAGCAAGGAACCCGTGAAGTTCTGGGGTGCGGGAGCGGATTTCAAAGCAAGCGACGGCAAGGAATCCTCTCTCCAACGCGTCAGATATCTCCGCAAGCATGGCATCAACTACGTCCGCCAGCATCCCGTGTTCGATACGGTCGCCACGAACGGAAAGATCGATCCGGCGAAACTGGAGGCCTATGACTGGTGGTTCGCGGAGCTGAAGAAAGCAGGGATCTACACCTGTTGGAGCGTGTTCTACCACTTCCCGGTTTCGGCTTCCGATGGTTATCCAACCGAACTTTTCGAAGAGCTGGAGCCGATGGGCAAATCCGGATTGCGGGACACGTATGGAGTGATCCAGGCGTCGCCGCAGCTTTGGGACATGCGGCTGAAAGTGCTGACGGCTTTGCTGGATCACAGGAATCCGCACACGGGTTTGCGTTACGCCGATGATCCCGCGCTGGCGACGGTCGAGTTCCAGAACGAGGACTGCATCTTCTTCCACAATCCGCTCGGAAGCCTCGCTGCGGCGGACTCGAAGAAGTGGCCGCTCCATGCGAAGAAGCTGAGGGAGAATTTCGCCGCCTGGGCGAAGGCGCGCTATGGTGATGATGCCGCGTTGACGAAGGCATGGGGAGGCTTGGGAAACAATGAGTCGCTTTCCAAAGGCGAGCTCTCGCTGATGATTCCCTGGGAAATGGATGCTTCGGGAATCCGCGGGAGATTCGCCGGCAAGACCGCACGGGCAGGTGATCAGATCCGCTTCATGACGGAGATGCAGCGCGCGCTTTATGAGAAAACCGAGAAAGCGGTCCGAGGGACGGGATTCAAGGCGCAGACGGTGACGACCAACTGGCTTGGTGGGTCGGGATTGATCGATCAGGCGAACATTTACACCGATACCATCGGTTCGTTGATCGACCGGCATAATTACGCCGGTGGTGGTGCCGGCGGACATGACATCCACGAAGGCGCGATCTATGCGGACTCGCACCTGGGCAAACCGGGCAAGTATCTGTTCTCGATCGGCTTCAAGCAGGTGGCCGACAAACCGTTTTCACTCAGCGAATGGACGATGTGCCCGCCGAACCAGTGGAAAGCCGAAGCCGCGCCGATCATGGCGTTCTACGGTATGGGGGTCCAAGGTTGGGACGCGTCGCTGCATTTCATCCAGGAAGGATCGCGGATGGGCGACGGATGGCCGGGCATGCGGAGTTACATGACCGATACGCCGCATTACATCGGGCAATTCCCGGCGCTGTCCTTCGCCGTGCGGAAAGGGCATTTCAAGGAAGCTCCGGTCGTCGCGTCACGCGCGGCCACACAAGACACGTTGTTCAGCGGCAAGCCTTCATGGGCGCAGAACTACTATGACGGCAAGACCCAGATCAACACGCCGGGAGCGGTGCCCGATGAAGCGTTCGCGATGGGTCGTGTGACGATCGATTTCAATGGAGGCAAAACGGGTGGCGTCGATCTCAAACCGATGTGGGATGAAACGGCGAAAGTCGTGACGAGCGCGACAGGCGAACTCGTCTGGGATTACGGGAAGGAGACGATTCTCGTGAAGTCGCCGAAAACCCAGGGCGTCGTGGGGAAAGCGGCGGGACGTGCGATCGATCTGCCGGGAGTTTCCGTCAAGACGAGCACGGATTTCGTGAGCCTGTTGTTCACGCCGTTGGATGACCAGCCTTTGGCGGAGAGCAAGCACGTGCTGATCACCGCGCTGGCCCGCGACAAGCAGACGGGGACGGTTTACAGTGCGGATGGAACGAAGCTCGAAGCCGTCGGAACCGCTCCGCTGCTGTTGGAGCCGGTGCAGGCGTTGATCCGCTTCAAAGGAGCCAAGCCATCTCAGGTCCGGGCGCTGGACTATCAGGGACTGCCGAAGAAGAACACGATCACTCCGCAGGCGGACGGTTCGTTCACCATCGATGGCACCAGCGCGGCCTATTATTACGAAGTGAAACGATGATCCCGCGGAAGCGGCGGTGCGTTTCCGCGGGATCGTGATGAAGACTCACTGTCTCACGAAGCGCACCGCGTCAGCGATGACGTGGCCGTTGGTGCCGGTGTTGGAAAGCACGACCTTGCCGAGCTGGTGGGTCTGGAAGGTGTAGGTTCCGAGCGACCACCAGACACCTCCGTTGAGACGTTGGTTGATGGTCGCGGTGTTGCTTCCCGCCGCATGGTGGGTGGTCACCGGAAGATTCGAGGCGCGGTTGGTGCCGGCGGTCCAACGCAGGTAGACGGCGTAGGTGCCGGTGCCGAGTGCGCCGTTGAAGGTCGCTGTCTTGGAACCTTTGCCGGTGTTCTCATCATGCAGGTAATCGACGCCGTAGTATCCGGCGTTGGCGGTGGACGATGTCCAGCTTCCCACCTTTTCGAAATCGACGGGGTTCGTGTTGTCGACGATGACTTCGGTCTGGAATTCGTAGGCTCCGACATCGTAGGGAGCGGTGCGCGGATTGCCGAGCACGTCGATGGAGGGGGCGTCGGTCGCTTCCCCGGTATTGATGGCGGGGGATGTCGGGACCGGATAGAAATCGAAACCAGCGTAGTTCGCGAAGTAGGTCGAATAGGCGGTGGTGGTGAGATTGTGATCACGCACACCCGCACCTGTCGGCATGCTTGCGGAAGCCGAACTGATGTTGTTGCGGATGAGGTTGCCGGTGGATGCGGTGCCATCCTTATGGTCGTAGATCCTGACCCAGGGTTTGACCGTGGTGGATCCCCGCACCGCGTTTTCGACCGCGATGTTGTTCGTGATTTTGCAATTGATCGCGCCGTAGAGGGCGATGCCGTGGTAGGTCTGGCTGGAGATCACATTGTTCTCGATGATCCAGTTTTCGAACATGCCGTCGAAGCAGCCGATTCCCTGCGGCGCTTTCTGCAGGGGTTGCGCGGTATCGGTCTGGCTGATGAACACGTTTCCGCGCACGGTCACGTTGCGGACGACGCCAGCGCCGACCGTGCCTTCCGCGTCGGTCGACCAGCTTTGGAAGAAGTCGTCGTGGTTGTCATCGGAAACGTAGCTGTTCGCGGCGTAGTTGTATTCATAGACGCAATCGTCGCCGCGGCCGCGGATGGCATCCATGGAGAAGTGGAGGATCCGGTTGCGGGAAACCAACGAGTTGGTGGCGCCTTTGGAGATGTCGATGGAGAAGCTGGTGACTTCCAGATCGTTCTCGATCAGTTGGGTGTAAGGCGCGGAAACCGCGAATCCCTTGCGCGCTTTCGACCAGTCGGCGAGGGCCCAGGTGTGCGGATTCTGGAATGTCGAGCGGAGCCGGCAGTTGCGGACGGTGATGTGGTGGGCGGTGCCTTCGAGTCCGACGAGATCGCCCGAATAAACGGCGGGGCTCGCATTCTCCGGAGAAATATCGAGTCCGGCGATGTTCCAGTGGCTTCCATTGCGGACGATCAGCTTGATGACCGTCGGAGCGGCGCTGGTGCTCTCGGGACGGATCGCGACCGACGCCGTGTTGTGTCCTTTGACGATGGGCGCGCCGTGGAAACCGGATCGCAGGAGGATCTCGTCACCCGCAGCGAAGGTTTTGTTGGCGGTGAAGACGTCGGCCAAGGTGCTCCACGGACTCGCCGCGGTGCCCGGATTGCTCATGCTGCCGGTCGCCGGATCCACGTAGTAAGTCGTGGCGTTGGCGGCGGCGGTGAGGATGACGAGGAGCCCTGCGAACGCCGCGGGACGGAACGATGGTCTGCTGGATTTCATGGGTGTTTGGATTTGGGTTCGGGCAATGCGAGGATCGCCCGATACACCTTTCCTGAAACGCCCGTGGAACTTCAACTATCCATAAGTATAAAAGCGCCGGTCTTATTCCGAGATATAGATGGGGAGCGGACCGACCGGCAGCGAGAGGAAACCGCCTTCGGATGCGAAGGTCGTTTTTCCTCCGAGCATGTCAGTGACGGTTGCCTGTGAAGCTGAGAACGGGATGCGTGCGGTGGCCGGTCCCTTGATGTTCCAAGCCATGATCAAGGGTTTCGCATCGGTGGATGACGAAGGAGAGAATTGATAGGCATAACCGCCGTTTTCACCTTCGGAGATCGCGGCGAGGAATTTTGGTTCGGGCAGGATGGAAATCATGTTCTTCACGGCGTGGGCCGAAGGTCGCCAGCTGCCGTCGCGGTTGAAGAGACCGCCGTTGTAGTTGTCCGAGTCCTGGATGAACATGACGTGGACGCGTTCCACTCCGA
>DATLIO010000584.1:0-2046 GCA_035539355.1 Luteolibacter sp. | reverse complement strand
CGGCGATGCCATCACCGGCATCGAGGACGTCGGCGAAGCCCGCGTCTACCACTCCGGCACGAAGCTTTCCCACGGCCAATGGCAGACCAACGGCGGCCGCGTCCTTGCGATCGTCGCCGGTGGTTCCACCCGCGAGGAAGCCGTCGAAAAAGCCCACGCCGCCACCGACAAGATCACCTTCCCCGGCCAACAACGCCGCCGCGACATCGGCATCTTCAACTTCTAAGGAGGTGGGACACTCCTGTCCCACTTTTCTTGAACTTCCGAAGCATGGAACCGCTCCACAGCTCCTACAGCAATCTTGATCCATGGAAGCTCGAACGCGACCGGAACGGCTGTGGGGCACGGATCGTTTTTGATTTCAGATGGGCAGTCATCAAATCCGTCCTTCTGTTTGTCGTCTGCCTGATAGGCTCAATTCTGGCTGCGGTTCATTTACCCGCTGACGGCTTCAGGGACCAGATTATCGGTATCTGCTTGCTGACAGGCGTTGTGGTTTCACCGTTCATGATCGCAAGAGCATCGAGATCCCGGAAAAGAGCACCCCTGCTCGTTTACGATGCTGCCGCCGATTTCATCGATATCTCCAAACCTCCGCTGAAAATCGAAAACGCCAGCCGAAGGGTCGCTTTTTCCTCTGAAGATTTCAGCCTCCAAAGGGGCCGAGGCTTCGAACTCAACCTTGTCCTCGACGGACGACGTAAAAAGTTTCTCAGTTCCATCAGCAATTTCCGCCGCCTCGCCGGTGATTTGCGCGAAATGGGATTCCAAGTTTTCGAATACAAGGTGAAGCTCTGAACGCACTTCCAACATGGACCACATCCTCACCGCCGACGAAATCAACGCGGGCGTCGAAAAGCTCGCCGCCTCCATCCGTGAGAAAACCGCGGGAAAAAAGATCGCGCTCGTCGGCATCCGCAGCCGCGGGGATGAAGTCGCCGAACGCGTCCTGACGATCCTTTCCGAAGACGACCGCGACCTCGATTTCGGCATCCTCGACATCTCGCTCTACCGCGACGATTTCGAGCACCTCCACGAAAACCCGCTGCTCCAGGAAAGCGACATCAACTTCGTCGTCGATGGCGCCCACATCATCCTCGTCGACGACGTCCTTTTCACCGGCCGCACCATCCGGGCCGCTCTCGATGCGCTTCTCGACTACGGCCGCCCGGCGAAGATCGAACTCGCCGTGCTCATCGACCGTGGTCACCGCGAACTGCCGGTCGCTCCCGATTACGTCGGCATCCATCTGGAAACCAACCGTCTCGACCACGTGCTGGTTTCGCTGGAAGGAACCGATGGAAGTGATCAGATTGAGATCGTCCGCAAGGAGACCCCATGATCCCGAAGAAGAAAAAGACGCCCGAGGAAATCGCGAAACTCCGCGAGAGTCTCGGGCTTCCCGGTGCCGATCCTGCGCCCGCCGCAGAGACCGAGCCCCCGCTTCCGGCTCCGGAAGCCGCCCCTGCTCCGGCTGCTCCTGAGGTCCCCGTTTCCGCTCCGCTTCCACAGCCTGCTCCGCTTCCCGTCCAAGCCGCGGCTCCGCTTCCCGAAACTCCGCAACCCGCGCCGGTTGCCCATCCCCCAACCGAAGCGAAACCGGTCCGTTCGCTGCGGAAATCCGAGCGCGTCCCTCTGCCGAAACCCGCACCCTCGGCATCGGGTCCTGATTCCATCCTCCCTTCCCATCGGCACAGCGAAATCGAGCTGAACCAGATGCGGCGCGCCGCGGCTTTCGAAAACCGTCAGGCCCCACCGGCGACCCATCTCCTCGCCATCACCGCGAACCCGTTTCTGGTCGGCCTCGGCTACGCCTTCGCGTTCTCAGCGGCCTTCATGCCACTCGCGGATTACCAATACTGGTTCAAAGCGCCCTTCGCGCTCACCGCTTCGCTCGCCGGACTTTCCCTGCTCGTCGCGGCGTTCATCTTCCTGAAAAAGAAACGCTCGGTCCACAACGCCTGCTTCATCGCGGCGATCGCGTTCTTCACCCTCGTTTTCAGCGCACTCTACTACTTTCCCCAACTCCGGAATGCCTCGTAAAGA
>DATLIO010000583.1:0-2995 GCA_035539355.1 Luteolibacter sp. | reverse complement strand
GACTACGATCTGGAGATGATGGCGGAGATGGGATTCTGCCAAGGCATCGAAAACTACTCGCGCCACCTCACCGGTCGTGAACCTGGCGCCCGCCCGCACACGCTGCTCGATTTCTTCCCGCGCGATTTCCTGCTGCTTGTCGATGAAAGCCACGCCACGATCCCACAGGTCGGCGGCATGTTCGAGGGCGACAAGAGCCGCAAGACGGTGCTGGTCGATCACGGCTTCCGCCTGCCGAGCGCGCTCGACAACCGGCCGCTGCGCTTCGACGAGTTCATGGAGATGACGAACCAGCGCGTCTATGTTTCGGCGACGCCGGCCGCGTTCGAGATCGTCAATTCCCGACCGGAGAACAAGGCCTACATCCCGGTGAAAAACCGCGATGACACGGGCGGCTTCACCCACATCGACCCCAAGAAGCTCCGCGTCAAACCGAGCGGCAATGACGAGTCTGTCGAAGATTTCGATCCGTCGAAACGCGGCACGCCGCTCGTCGTCGAACAGATCATCCGTCCGACCGGCCTTCTCGATCCGGTGCTGATCCTGCGCCCGCTCAAGCACCAGATCGACGAAACGATCGAACTCTGCCGCCAACGCATCGAGCGCCACGAACGGGTGCTGGTCACGACACTCACGAAGAAGACCGCCGAAGACCTCGCCGAGTATCTTCAGGGCACCGGTTTGAAAGTCCGCTATCTCCATTCGGACATCGATGCGATCGAGCGGGTCGAAATTCTCCGCCAGCTCCGCGCGGCGACGTTCGACATCCTGATCGGCATCAACCTGCTGCGGGAAGGCCTCGATCTGCCCGAAGTGTCGCTGGTCTGCATCCTCGACGCCGACAAGGAGGGTTTCCTGCGGAACGAAACCTCGCTCATCCAGACCGCCGGGCGGGCGGCGCGCCACGTCGGCGGCGAGTGCGTGCTTTTCTGCGACAATGTCACGGACTCGATCCAGCGGCTCATCGACGTCACCGAATACCGCCGCGCCCGCCAGCTCGCCCACAACGAGGAACACGGAATCACCCCGCAAAGCGTGAAGCGGGCCGTCCAACAGAGCCTCCAGACCCACGAACGCACGGTGGCGGGAGCGGACCAGTTGAACGCCTCGCTCGTCGCCGAAGACGAGGAAACCTACGACAAGGTCCGGGTGATCGCCGAGTTGGAGGAGGAAATGCGGGAAGCTTCGTCCCGTCTCGAATTCGAACGGGCCGCGCATCTCCGCGACCAGATCGCGGCCCTGAAAAGCGGGCGGACGACCGGCAATCCGGCCTCACCCGTCAAATATCCGAAAGGCGCGGCAAAACGCCCGAAGCGCCGCTGAACTTGACCCAAATTGACAATTAAGACACATTCACGCCCGTGTTTACCGCCAAGGCAGACCGCCCTTACTTCGATGCCTGGTTGCGCCGCACGCGCCGCCAATTCGCCGTGAGCGGCCGTCTGTCCCAGACCGCGCTCGTTCTTTCCAAAGAGGAAGGCGGCACCAGTGAAAGCTGGTCCACCCGTCTCAGGGGTTTCCTCGATGGCGGCGAGGTGCCATCCCTGGATCTCCTGACGCGGATCGACACCATCCTTTCACAGACCCAACTGAAACCCATCCAGCCCGAAACCCAGCAGTTTCTTTGGTGACATTTCCGTCCCACGTTCAAATGCATCGTCTTCCGTCGCACTCGGCGCTTGTCCGCTTCCGTCTCTCAGCCTGGTTTTTCGTCCTCGGCCTCGTTTCCCTCATCGCGGGTCTCGGCTACCTCGGTTACGCCGTCTCGATCAGCCAGGAACGCCACATCCTGATCGCCTCCGGAGTCATCGCTGCGGGCGTGATCTGCCTGATCGTCCAGTGGATCACCTCCGCCCGCGCGCGATGCCCCCTCTGCCTCACCCCTTCGATGGCGAAGAAAAACTGCTCCAAAAACCGCAACGCACAGCGTCTTCTGGGCAGCTACCGTTTGAAAGTCGCCAGCTCCATCATCCTCAACGGCCATTTCCGCTGCCCCTATTGCAATGAGCCGACGGTCCTCGAAGTCCGCCGCCGGCCGAATAACGGGATTTGACAGAAACGCGGGGACGACAGAGTTTTCCCGCCGTGAATTTTTCCACCAAACCTCTGCGCTCGCTTGCGCCCCGGCTGCTTGGACTCGCCGCCGCCCTCACCCTCGTCACCCACGCCGAACCCTCCATGCCTGAGACACCCGCCGACGTCAAAGCCGCTCCCGCCGATGCCGTGAAAACCGCATCCGGGCTCTCATCCAAAGTCCTGAAAGCCGGAACCGGCACCAAAAAGCCAGGACCTACCGATGAAGTCACCGTCCACTATTCCGGCTGGACCACCGACGGCAAACTTTTCGACAGCTCCGTGCAACGCGGTGAAACCATCAGCTTCCCGCTCAACGGCGTCATCAAAGGCTGGACCGAAGGCCTCCAGCTCATGGTCGAAGGCGAAAAACGCCGCTTCTGGATCCCTGCGGATCTCGCCTACGGCGAAACCCCGAGCCGTCCCGGCGCTCCTGCCGGCATGCTCGTTTTCGACGTCGAACTCTTCGGCATCAAGGAAGGCCCGAAACTTCCGGACGTTCCTTCCGACGTCAAAGCCGCTCCGGCCGATGCCGAGAAAACCGCTTCCGGCCTGCAATCCAAGGTCCTCACCAAAGGCACCGGCACCGATCATCCCGGCGACAGCGACCTCGTGACCTTCAACATGTCGCTCTGGACGACCGATGGCCAGCTTCTGACCACCACCCACCAGGAAGGCGGACCTCCCACCATCCCGCTCGACAAACTCAACCTCAAGGGTCTTGCCGAAGGTCTCAAAATCATGGTCGCCGGTGAAAAACGCCGCGTCTGGATCCCACAGAGCCTCACTTTCGGGGACAACCCACCTCCGGGCGCACCTGCCGGAACGATCGTCGGTGATCTCGAACTGATCTCTTTCAAAGCCGCTCCCGCCGCTCCGAAAGCCCCTGAAGACGTCGCCGCCGCTCCTGCCGACGCCGAGA
>DATLIO010000582.1:0-1967 GCA_035539355.1 Luteolibacter sp. | reverse complement strand
GATGGGAGAAGCCGGGGTAAGAAGTGTTCACGCATTCGACGTTGCGGACGATCGTTTCGCCGGAGGCGAAAAGACCGGCGATCGCGAACGCCATCGCGATGCGGTGGTCGCCGAAACTTTCGATGGTCGCACCGTGGAGCGGTCTGCCGCCGACGATTTCCATGCCGTCCTCGAACTCGGTGACCTCGGCGCCCATGAGGCGGAGGTTGTCGACGACGGTGGTGATGCGGTCGGTTTCCTTGACGCGGAGTTCCTTCGCGTTGCGGATGACCGTGCGGCCTTCGGCGAGTGCGGCGGCGACGGCGATGACCGGGATCTCGTCGATGAGGTTCGGCACTTCCTCGGGGAAAATCGTGGTGCCTTTCAGCTCCGCGCCGTGGATCTCGACGTTGCCGATCGGTTCGCCGTGCGAATCATGGACGATCTCGATCATGTGCGCGCCCATGCGGGAGAGCACTTTGAGAATGGCGGTGCGGGTCGGGTTGAGGCCGACGTTCTGGATGACGAGGCGCGAACCCGGAAGGGCGGCCGCGGCGACGAGCCAGAAGGCGGCGCTCGAAATGTCACCCGGAACGATGAAGTCGGTCGCTTCCGGAACCTGGCCGCCGTAGATGGAAATCGTGTTGCCTTCGCGCTTCGTGCTGACGCGGAAGGACGTGAGCATGCGCTCGGTGTGGTCGCGTGTTTCCGCGGGCTGGGTGACGGAGGTCGTGCCATCGGCGAACAGGCCGGCGAGCAGGACGGCGCTTTTCACCTGGGCGCTGGCGACCGGCATGTCATAGGAAATCGGATTGAGCTTCGTGCCGTGGATGAGGAGCGGCGCGCAGCCGGGTTTCTCGCCCTTCGTTTCGATGTTCGCGCCCATCTGGCCGAGCGGAACGGTGATGCGTCCCATCGGGCGGCCGGAAAGCGAGGCGTCGCCGAAAAGTTCGGAAGTGAATGGCTGGCCGGCGAGCAAGCCCGCGAGCAGGCGCATGCCGGTGCCCGAGTTGCCGCAATCGATCGGCGCGGAAGGTGCGCTGAGTTTTCCCGACTGGCCGTGGATGATGAGATCGATGGGGCCGTAGCCGGAAAGTTCAGCGAGCACTTCATGGTCCGCGCCGACGGCTTTCATCGCGTTGAGCGTGTTGACGCAGTCTTCGCTGGGCAGGAAATTCCGGATCGTGCAGGAGCCGTTGGAAAGTCCGCCGAGGATCGCGGCACGGTGGGACATGCTCTTGTCACCGGGAACACTGAACTCGGCGTGGAGGCGGGAGATGGATTTGACTCGGAATTCCGACATGAGAGGAAGTGGATTGGCTCGGGTTTCAGTTTTCCGCGAGCGGCTGCTGATACGAATCCCGCCGCTGTTTGGCAACTGTGAGCCACTCGCGGACGCTTTCTTGGTCGGCGCTTTCGAGACTGGCAAGAAATTCGCGGAGGTCGGCCACGGTTTCGCGGAGCGGCCCGATGATGGCCTCGCGGTTTTCCATGACAATCTCCGCCCACATGTCCGGGTTGCCGCCGGCGACGCGGGTGGTGTCGCGCAGGCCGCCGCCGCCGAATTTGCCTTCGGCGGGGTCTTTGAGGGAAATCCGGGCTCCGCTCGCAGCGATGATGTGGGGCAGGTGGCTGATGCGGGCGACGAGGGCATCGTGGATCGCGGCACTCATCCAGGCGGTGTTGCAACCGACTGATTGCCAGAAATGTTCGAGCGCGGCGGCTTTGGATCCCGCGACATGGTCGTCGTTGGTCAGGAGGCAGGCGGCGCCTTTGAAAAGATCCGCATTCGCCGCGGAAATGCCGTTCCGTTCGGAACCGGCCATCGGGTGGCTTCCGATGAAATCGATGGTGGTGCCCTTGAGGACCGGGCGGAGGGCCTCATGGGGATGACCTTTGACGCTGCCGACGTCGGTGACGAGCGCTCCGGCGGGCAGACCGGCCTTGATCGCGGCTTCCAGCAAAGCGGGCATGGCTCCGACGGGGAC
>DATLIO010000581.1:0-5223 GCA_035539355.1 Luteolibacter sp. | reverse complement strand
GTCTCGAATGCCGCTTTTGTGACCGTGCCTGACTGGCCTGCAGTAGAGCAGCGGAAATTCCTTCAATCGCTTTATTTTGGGACGTACTTCGGCGACTCCACAGGATTGATGTTGAATATCCTGGAGTCGTGAGGGAATGCGGATCGGCGACATAAGCGACGTGCTTTGACAAATCACCGCCGTCCTCATAATGCATGGCCATGCGGTCGCTCATCAAACACGTCCTGAAACGCGAGGAACCCACGGACGATCTCCACGTCGCCGGCTGGGTCCGGACCCGGCGCGATTCCAAGGCATTTTCGTTCATCGAGCTCAACGACGGCACCTGCCTGGGAAATCTTCAGATCGTCGCGGACGCCGGGATTCCCGGATATGAAAACATCGCGAAGATGAGCACCGGCGCTTCGGTCGAGGTCCGCGGAAAACTGATCCCCTCACCCGCCGCCGGCCAGAAGTGGGAAATGCAGGCGGTTTCCATCAAGCTGCTTGGCGGCGTCCCCGAAGATTTCCCGCTCCAGAAAAAAGGCCACACCACCGAGTTCCTCCGTACCATCGCCCACCTGCGTCCGCGGACCAATCTCTACGGCGCGGTGTTCCGGATGCGCAGCCGGCTCGCCTTCGCGATCCACAAGTTCTTCCAGGAGCGCGATTTCATCTACGTCCACACACCGATCATCACCGCAAGCGATTGCGAAGGAGCCGGTGAAATGTTCCGCGTCACCACGCTGCCGGACGACAGGATTTCCAAGGACGCCGAGGATTTCTTCAACAAGCGCGCTTACCTGACTGTCAGCGGTCAGCTCGAAGGCGAAACGTTCGCCTGCGCGCTCTCGAACATCTACACCTTCGGACCGACATTCCGCGCGGAGAATTCCAACACCTCACGCCACGCCGCGGAGTTCTGGATGATCGAACCCGAAGTCGCGTTCTGCGATCTCGAAGGCGACATGGATCTCGCCGAAGCGTTGGTGAAATACCTCGTCACCTACACGCTCGAGCACAACGAAGGCGACCTCGCGATCTTCGAGAAGTTCGTCGACAAGGGATTGCGCGAGCGGCTCGAGTTCGTCGCCAGCCGGCCTTTCATCCGGATCTCCTACACCGACGCCGTGAAGCTGCTCGAGGAAAGCGGCAAACAGTTCCAATACCCCGTCGCCTACGGACTGAACCTCCAGTCCGAACACGAACGCTGGCTCACCGAGGAGCACTTCAAGCAGCCGGTCACCGTCTTCAACTACCCGAAGGAGATCAAACCGTTCTACATGCGCCTCAACGACGACGGCAAGACCGTCACGGCGATGGATGTGCTCGTGCCAGGCATCGGGGAGATCGTCGGCGGATCGCAACGGGAGGAGCGCTACGACGTGCTGATGGAGAATTTCAAAAAGCACGACCTCGATCCGGAAGCCTACGGCTGGTATGCGGACCTCCGGAAATACGGCAGCGTCCCGCACGCGGGCTTCGGCCTCGGGTTCGAGCGCATGCTCATGTTCGTCACCGGCATGGCGAACATCCGCGACGTGATCCCATTCGCCCGCACCCCCGGCAACTGCGAGTTCTAACAGAATCCGTTTATCGATCTCCCGCCGCCACTTCCCCCGCAGTCCGCACCGCCCGCGAACCCCACGCGACGGAAGGGAAGCTACTATCGAGGCCTGATACGCCGCCGGGTTCCCTGGTACGTTGTGGCCGCGCTTTTGTTTGTTTGGTCGTGGGATCTTTACAACGACAGATACGGCGAGACGCCTGTCCCTTCGGATCTCGCGGAACGGGCGCTCACCTACCTTGATCGCTCCCTCCGTCTTGAGGAAGAGGCGGCCGTCCAACCGGAGATCATCAGGCAAACGCTTTTCGGTTCCGGTTATGACGAAGTGTTGGAGGAAGCGAAGGACGCGCTTGAATCACTGTCCGACGAAGACACTCCCGACGAGGCCGTTCTGCGTTCATTCGCGGTGACCTGCGCGGAAAGCGGAACCCCGCTCGACGACCTTTCCGGCCTCGATGACGGATCCATCGCGATTCTCTCCGGCGAGCAACCAACCGGCAAACAGATCGACGAGCTCGCCTCAAGACTCGGCGACCGGACGACCTCGAACTGGTGGGATGCGAAACTGGCGGAGAAAGCCTTGCTGACGGTTGATAATCCGGCGCTCTCCCGCGCGTTGGCATTCCACCAAAAGCAAAGCCGCCATCTTTTCCGGACGCAGTTGGTCTGCTCCGCGGTCAACTGGCTCGTGCTGGTCGTCGGGTTGTTTTTCATCCCGCACGCGTTCCGGGTCATCCGCCGGGGATGGACGGGCGCGTCACTCCACCGGCCGACAAGATATGCCTCGAGATGGGAACCCACGCTTGTCATCGCACTGTTGCTGGCCGGCGACCTGCTGGCGAACTACGGGATCGATGAAGTTTATTACCTGGCGGACGGACTCCATTACGACCTCGGCATCGCTTTTCCGTTCAACGTATTCATGGACAGCCTGTGGCGGATCGCCGCGCCGGTCATCGCATTGGTCGTCCTGTTCAGGAAACCTTCACACGCCGTCCGCTCGCTCGGCCTGGACAAGAAACCCGATTGGAAATTGATCCTCGCGGTGTTCTCCGTCGTTTCATGGTCGGCCTATGGCTTCAACATCGCCATCGAGCCCTGGATGGATTTCGATCCCACCGGCGGCATCGATCCGATGGAAAGCGGCTGGGGCGGACTTTTCTACGGCCTGCTCTCGGCCTGCGTCCTCGCTCCGGTTTTCGAGGAAATCTTCTATCGGGGCATCCTCTTCCGCGGATTGCTCCTGAAATTCGGCTTCTGGCTTTCGGCAACCATCGCAACGCTCGCGTTCGTCCTCGCCCACTCCTATGATTTCTTCGGACTCGTCACGATCGGCATCTTCGGCTTCGCGATGACCGTGGTCTACCGCACGACCGGTTCCCTCACCACGGCGATCGTGCTGCACTGTCTTTATAACTTCACGATCACCCTGCCGGACTGGTTGCTTTATCACGCGCCATGACCGCCGCGGCCCGGCCCGTTGACTTTGTGATATCTCCCGCCTAGCGTCGGCATTTCATGAAAAGGAGTTATGTGGTCGTCTCACTGTTCCTGACCCTCGGCATCGGATTTTTCGCCGGTCGCGCGAGCGAGACCGGAAACTCCGCCAACGGAAACGGTGAGGACGGACCGAACAGCCGCGCGGGCAACAGCAGGACGCGGGCGTCGGACCGCCCGGCCAAGGAAAACCCGGCGGGCGTTCCGTCGCGCCTGCGGGACGAGATCCGGAAGGCCCCGCCGGAAGAGCTTTCCCGTTTGCTTTACCGTGCGCTGGAGATCGCCGATCCGCTGCTCCGGCGGCAGTTGGTCATGGAAATCTATGGCCGCATGGATGCCGGAAATTTCGAAGCGATGATCCGTGAATCGGAACGCAACTCGCTCGAAACCGGACGCAGCAACAACGATGAATGGATCGTGCTGCTCGTGCGGTCCGGACAGGTCGCCGGCCAGCAGGCGGTGGAACTTTGGTCCGGCGATCTCAAGCGGAACTGGGATCAGATTTCCCGGTCGATGTGGGGCTGGGGATCCGCCGATCCGGAAGCTGCGCTGAAATGGATCCAGGAACGCGACCTCCCGCCATTGACCCGCTCGAATCTCCTCGGCTCGCTGATGGCCGGTGCCATTTCAAAGGACCGTGACCAGGCGATGAGCATGCTCGCCGCGCTTCCGGAAGCGGACCGGCTGAACTGCGTTTCTCCTTTCACCCATCATCTCATCCAGAACGAAGGGAAGGATGGGATGATCGATTGGCTCAAGAGCGTGACAACGTCGGGCAGCGGCCCGGAATACACGAAAAAAGTCGCGGATCAGGTCTTCGACAAGATGGTTTGGTCCGGCGCCAACCAATACAACGTCCCCGCGGTCGTCGCCGATATGGAACGCTTCGCTTCGGTGGTTCCACTCGATGATATCCGCATCAGCCGCGCCATCGCCCAGGTGCGTTCCCGCGAACCCGTCCGCGGCATCGAGCTGCTCGATCAACTTGCCCGCAGCCCGCTCATGGCGAACCAGACACCGTCGCCGATGTTGTTGTCCCAAGCCACCGAAGCCGCAATCAACCGTGACCGCGCCGGAGTCCAGCAATGGCTGGCTGAAAACCCCGACTCACCGATCCATGGGAAAGTCGCCGAGGCGCTGAACCGTCCGGCCCGTCAGGCTTCCGAACCGCCGGAGATCCGGACCCAGTAAGGAAAACCTCAGCCTCTTCTGCGGCGCAGCAGTCCGATCAATCCGAGACCACCGAGAAGCATCGCGGATGGCTCCGGCACCGCGGAGAAACTCACGTCGTCGATCCCGAACATCGCGCGGGTGGCTCCTGCAGCGGCATTGATCCCGGAACTGGTGTCAACCCAACGCAGCCAGAGTTCGCTGCCCGCGTCCCAGCTGACAGCCACGGTATCGGCCACCGAAACGCGGTTGCCGGAAGCATTGCCATCAATGGCAGCCGAAGCCGCGCTGCTCACGACGGGGGCGTTCGGGCTCAGGGACGCCACGGTTGTCCATCCCGACGCTGCCGTGATACTGCCGGACCCGGCGGAGAACACCTGATATTGAAGGGTCATCTTGTCGACGACTTCGTTCTGGACGAAGCGCCACTGCTCCAAGGTGTATCCCAACGTGAAACTTGAAAGGATACCACCCGTGGAGTTTGTCACCTGCAGGGCGTAGAGCATGTCGGTGACCGCCGGTGCCGTGGTGTTCGCGTTCTGCCCGCCCAACGCCCGATCCGAGTTGGTGCCGGTGCCGATGCTGAGCAACGCGCCTTGGGCGGCCGAGCCGTTCGCCGCCTGGTAAACCGACCAACTTGATGGCGTGGCCCCGGTCTGCACCGCGTGCCAGCCGGCAAGGGTCGAATCGTTGGCCCAGGCATTGGAAGCGCCTGATGCGGCGAGGGAATTGAAATTCTGTGAGTAGGAGCTGCCCGCCGAGGCGTAAACGATCGCCGCTTCCGAGGAGACCCCTGAAAAGGCCACGAACGCCGCGGAGATCCAGCCGGCACGAAAAGAGAGGGGGTTTTTCATACTCCTGCGAGAATGCGGGAATGCAATGATTCAAGCAACCGCGCCCCGATCACCCATTCGGGTGATCAACCCATCCCACTTTCGGGTGATCACCCCGCCAGATGACTCAGAATCGCAGCGGCGGATTTTTCCGAAATCCCGGGGATCTCCGCGATC
>DATLIO010000580.1:0-4942 GCA_035539355.1 Luteolibacter sp. | reverse complement strand
CGCCGTTTTCCGATCCGGCGGGAAAATCAAAGCGGAGCGCTTTCGGGGCGCCGATCGTGCTCCACGCGGACGGAAGATCGAATCTCAGGTCCGGCGTGCCATTTGCCGGCATGGCGAGCGGGGCGGCGACCGGCGGTTTGTTCAGAAAGGGAATGCCGTCGCTGCCGAGGGTTCTCCAGACGGCGGCGCCGGTGATGGCGAGGGAAACGAGGCCGCAGGAAATGTAAAACGGGCGAAGGGATGGGCGATCCGGCTGGGTCATGGGAAAATGGGATACGCCGGACCTGAGATTCGATCTTCCGTCCGCGTGGAGCACGATCGGCGCCCCGAAAGCGCTCCGCTTTGATTTTCCCGCCGGATCGGAAAACGGCGCTCTTCTCAAATCCGGCGCTCCCGGCGAATTCACGGGCATCGGCGGCACCAACGTCGCGCTCGGCGATCCGGTTTTCGCCGTGGCGGATGGAAAAGTCGTTTACACGGGCGAACCGTCACCGGAGCTGGGCAAGGTTGTCGTGATCGCCCACACCGGCCCGGATTGAAAACCGCTCCGCTCGGTGTATGCCCGTCTCGACAAGGCGGAAGCCGCCCTCGGTTCGCTCGTCGGTCGCGGAGCGAAAATCGGGACCATGGGAACGGCGAACGGACATTTCCCGGCCGGATTGCTTTTCACTCTGGGGAACAGTGAAGCAGGCAGCGGCTTCACTCCTCTTCCCGGTTCGCCCGATGCCCGCGAAACGCTCAACAAGCTTCGCAACGCGGCTCCGGAAGCACTCGCGCCCTCCGCACTTTCGAGAATGTAACCTTCCCTCATGACCCTCGCTGGACGTCCGGCGGTCATTCACCCATCTTCCGGGCAGCCGATGTCCGACTCTTTCGTCCACCTTCACCTGCACACTGAATTTTCCCTGCTCGACGGCATGATCCGCACCAAGGATCTCGTCAAACGGGCCGCGGAATTCGGGATGCCGGCGGTGGCGATGACCGACCATGGCAACCTCTACGGAGCGATCGAATTCTACCAGGCCTGCAAGAAGGCCGGGGTGAAAGCCATCTTCGGCTGCGAGATCTACCTCGCGCCGTTGAAAATGGAGGACAAGAAGGAGCTCGTCGGCCGCAAGCGCGCGACGCACATGACCTTGCTCGCCGAAACGAACGAGGGCTGGAACAACCTCAGCAAGCTCGTCTCGATCGGCCACCTCGAAGGCCTCTATTATGGAAAGCCGCGCGTCGACCGCGATGTCCTCCGCCAATACGCGAAAGGCATCATCTGCCTGACCGGCTGCATTTCCGGACCGGTCAACGAGTGGCTTCTCAATGGCGATGAAGAGAAGGCCCGCGAAACGATGGCCGAACTCGTCGATATTTTCGGCAAGGAGAACACCTACGTCGAAATCCACAACCACGGCCTCGAACCGCAGCAGCGCGTCACGCCCGGGCTGTTGAAGCTCGCCGGGGAATTCGGCCTCAAACCCGTCGCCGCGAACGACGTGCATTTCCTCAACCGCAGCGATCACGAGGCGCACGACGTCATGATCTGCATCGGCACCGGCAATCTGCTGATCGATGAAAACCGGATGCGCTACACGCCCGAGGTGTATTTCAAGACCGCGGAGGAAATGCGCGAGCTGTTCGCCGACATCCCGGGCGCGTGCGACACCACGCTGGAAATCGCCGAACGCTGCAACGTCACCATCAAGCTCGATTCCACGTCGTCCGAAAAGTACCCGCAGTTCGGAACTCCCGACGGCAGTCCGCGCGAGGAATACCTGATGAAGATCTGCCAGGACGGCCTGCTGAAACGCTACGACGCCATGCGCGCGGCTTCGCCGGAAATCCAGGAGCGCCTCAAATACGAAGTCGACATCATCAACAAACTCGGGTTCGCGTCGTACTTCCTCATCACCGCCGATTTCATCCAATGGGCGCGCGACAACAACATCCCCGTCGGACCCGGCCGGGATCGGCGGCCGGCTCGCTCGCGTCCTACGCGATGGGCATCACCGACATCTGTCCGATGCGTTTCGGCCTGCTGTTCGAACGGTTCCTCAACCCGGAACGGGTCAGCCCTCCCGACGTCGACATCGACTTCTGCCAGAGCCGCCGCGCGGAGGTCATCGACTACGTGCGCCACAAATACGGCGAACGTAGTGTTTCGCACATCATCACCTACGGCACCCTCGGGGCGAAAAGCGTGATCCGGGACGTGTCCCGTGTCATGGGCGTCTCCTATGGCGAGGCCGACCGCATCGCGAAGATGATCGAGGCGAAACCCGGCGTCACCCTTTCCAAGGAGTGGGATTCGAAACCCGAGCTCAAGGAGCTCATCGAAAGCTCGTCCACCTACCGCGAGCTCTGGGACTACGCGCTGAAACTCGAAGGCATCAACCGCAACGTCGGCGTCCACGCGGCGGGCGTCGTGATCGGCGACAGGCCGCTCGACGAACACGTCCCGCTCACCCGCGGCAACGAAGGCGAAGTCGTCACCCAGTATGACATGGGTGCGATCACCGAAGTGGGCCTGCTGAAGATGGACTTCCTCGGACTGAAGAACCTGACCGTCATCCAGGACGCGGTCGAACACATCCGCCGGCACACCCCCGATTTCAAGATCGAGAACGTGCCGCTCGACGACCAGGAGACCTTCAGGATCCTGAACCGCGGCGAGACGATGGGCGTGTTCCAGCTTGAATCCGGCGGCATGGTCGAGACCTGCCGGAAGTACGACATCAATAGTATCGACGACATCATCGACTTGATCGCCGTCTACCGTCCGGGTGCGATGCAGTTCATCGACCAGATGCTCGACGTGAAGAAAGGCAAGAAGCCGTTCTACGAACATCCGCTCCTCGAACAGGTCTGCGGCCAGACCTACGGTGTCATGATCTATCAGGAGCAGGTCCAGAACGCCGCCAAACTCCTCGCCGGCTACACGCTCGGCGGCGCCGACCTCCTCCGCCGTGCGATGGGTAAAAAGGACCCGAAGAAGATGGCCGAGGAACGGTCGAAATTCGTCGAAGGCGCGGCACGGACGAACGGCATCGAAGCGAAACTGGCGAACCAGATTTTCGAGAAGATCGAAATGTTCGCGGGCTACGGTTTCAACAAATCCCACTCCGCCTGTTACGGCCACATCTCCTATTGGACGGCTTATCTCAAAGCGAACCATGCCGTCGAGTTCCTGGCCGGCCTGCTTTCGAACGAAATCAACAACACCGACAAGATCGCGGTGTTCGTGGCCGAGTGCCACCGGATGAAGATCGAGATCCTGCCACCGGACATCAACCAGTCGCAGCTCCGTTTCTCCCCCGAGAAAACCCAGGGTGGCATGGACGGCGTGCGCTACGGCCTCGCCGCGATCAAGAACTGCGGCGAAGGCGCGATGGCCCTCGCGATCGAAGAGCGGACGAAGAACGGCAAGTTCACGTCATTGGAAGACTTCGCTTCGCGCCTCGATTCGAAAGTCATCAACAAGCGGATCCTTGAGAACCTCGTGAAAGCCGGAGCGCTCGACTGGACCGGCGAAACCCGCGCCGGCATGTTCGGCCGGCTTGAACAGGTCGTCGCATCCGCATCATCCGCCCAGCGTGACCGCGCATCGGGCCAGGTTTCGCTTTTCGATGCGATGGACATGGCACCCGCCGCTCCCGTCGTGAAATCACGCCGCAGTGAGAACGCGGTCGAAGAGTGGTCGAAGGACGACCGTCTCGCCCATGAGAAGGAGCTGCTCGGATTCTACGTCACCGGCCATCCGCTCGACAAATTCCGCAAGGTCATCGACTCGGAGAAATACAAGCGCATCGGCCTCATCGACGATCTGGATCTGACGAATCCGCGCGAGCGTTTCCCATTCGCGGGCATGGTCCGTTCGCTCGAATCCAAGGTCACGAAAACCGGCAAACCGTTCGGTGTCCTGAAGCTGGAGGATTTCACCGGCATGGTCGAGATCATGCTCTGGGGGGAGACCTTCGTCCCGGCCCGCGACGCCGGCTTGGTCGATCCCGGGAAGATCATCCGCCTCAAATGCGCCGTGCAGGTCGACGACCGCACCGGGGGACGCCGCCTCACCGGCTACGAACTTTCCGAGCTGAAGCCGAAACGCGGATCGGCGAACAACAAGGGGCCCGTCGAACTGATGCTGTGGACCACCCGCCATGGCGAGCGCGACTTGAATGAGATCCTCGACGCCTTGATCGCCCATCCCGGCAACACTCCGGTCCACCTGCATTTCCAGAACAGCGCCGGCAAACGTGTGACCGTCGCCGTCGGCGAAAGCCTCGCGGTGAAGAGAAGCGTCGATCTCGAGGATGCGCTGGATCGCTGGCTGGAAGATTGATGTTACAGCTTCCGCCACCTCGCGCCGCGCACTTCGCCGGTCGACTGCCAGGTTCCGAAGCCAAAGGGCAGACACGCGGTGATCGGTCCGGGTCTGAGCGAGAGTTTTTTCCCTTCGATCGGGACATCGACGACCTTCCCGTCATCGATCCACACTTCGATTTTCGCGACCGTCACCAACAAGCGGATCCGGTACCATTGCCCGGTTTCGAATTTCATGTTCGTGCCCGTCTCGTTTTCGGAAGCGTCCATCTGGTCGATGGATGAAATTCCCACGAGTCCCCCGCCCCATCCGCCGAGGACGAACGTGACGAATTCGTCCTTCCGCGCCGGAAACGTCACCGCGCCGAAGAAATCCGAGCCGTCCACCCGCCGTGCTTCGTATTCCAGTTCGAACGGCGCCTCAGGCACGGTGCCGGTCCATTTCGCGGCCGTCAGCAATTCCCCGAAGGCCAGGTGGAGCACGCCGTTTTCCTCGGTCACCCCGCCACCTTCGGTTCCGGCCCATGAACCGGTCAGCGGATTCCACGCCGGCTTTTCGACCGCCAAAGGCACCGCTTTTTTCCGGCACGCACCCAGCGCGGCCACAAGCATCAGGATCCAACTTCGG
>DATLIO010000579.1:0-4143 GCA_035539355.1 Luteolibacter sp. | reverse complement strand
ACCCGATCACATCTCCGCCTACAACCTCACCTACGAAGAAGACACCGCTTTCTTCGAATCGCTCCGCCGCGGCGACATGCGCGAGGATGAAGACCAGGACGCCGAGTATTTCCAACTCGCCGATGAGCTGCTTGTTGACGCAGGTTTCGATCACTACGAGACGTCGAACTACGCCCGCCCCGGCCATCATTCGTCGCACAACCGCGGATACTGGAAAGGCGAGGACTATCTCGGACTCGGGCCTTCCGCGGTTTCAACGATCTCAGGCGTCCGTCACCGGAATCTCGCCGACACCAACGGCTACGTCACTCGTGTCCGATCGCTCGGCCATGCGATCGACGAATCGGAATCACTCGATGAAGAAGCCATCCGCCTCGAACGCATCGCCCTCGGACTCAGGACGAAAGAAGGCATTCCCCTCGATCTCCTGACCCAGGACGGCTTGCTGCGTGCAAATACCATCGCCGAAGAAGGCTTGGCCCGGTTGGAGAACAACCAACTCATTCTCATTCACCGGGGCCGCGCGCTCGTCGACCCCATCGCCGCCGAACTCGTCTGAGGCAGCGGAATAGCGCAGCCGTTCCGCTACCTTTTCCCGATCGTCAGCTTCAGGAGATCGATCATCGCCTGTGCCGCCGCCTTGCCGGTTTCAAGAACCTCGTGGTGATCGAGGTTCGCCGAAGTGATCCCCGCGCCCCAGTTCGTGAGACAGGAGAACGCCGCGACCGGAAGCCCCAACGCACGCGCCTGGATCGTTTCCAGCACCGTACTCATCCCCACCGCATCCGCGCCCAGTCCACGGAGCATCCGCACCTCCGCCGGGGTCTCATACTGCGGTCCGCGCAAACCGGCATACACACCTTCATGCAGGACCATCCCTGAAGCCGCTGCCTGTTCCTTGAACAACTTCCTCCAATCCGCATCGTAGGCCACGGTCATATCAACGAATGCCGCCCCTTCCAGAGGAGTCGTCGACGTCAGATTCAGGTGATCCGAAAGCATCATCCAGGAGCCCGGATGAAAATCCGGATTCATCGTGCCGGCGGCATTGGTCAGGATCAGACCGGAGATTCCCTGGTCCGCCATCCAGCGCACGCCCGCCGTCACCACCTTCGCCGGATGCCCTTCGTAAAGATGGACCCGGCCTTTCATCAGCAACACGGGTTCGCCGCCGAGCTTTCCGAAAACAAACTTCCCCGCATGGCCCGGCACCGAGGAGACCGGCAGACCCGCATCCGCGAACGGAACTTCCCGCTCAACGTCCACCGCATCCGCCAACGGCCCCAATCCTGATCCAAGCACCAATCCTGTCATCCAGAAGCGTTAGCAGGAATCCGGCCATCCTTTCAAACCCGATCCCGCGCCGCCATCAACTCCTCGATTTCGTCCGCTTCGATCGGAATGCCCTGCATCAGATCGACATTCGAATCCCGGCCGATGACCACGTTGTTCTCGATCCGCACACCGATCCCTTCCTCACGGATGTAAATCCCCGGCTCGATGGTCAGGAGCATGCCTTCCGCGAACGGTTCGTTCGGCGGTGATACATCATGGACATCCAGACCAAGATGATGGGAGGTGCCGTGCATGAAATACTTTTTCACCAGCGGCTTGCCCGGCCCCTGGGCTTTCGCGGCCGCGGCATCGATCAATCCGAGGCGGACCAGCTCCTCCTCCATCAGCTCGATCACCTCTTTCTGGTAATCCGCAGGCGTTTTCCCGGGACGCAGCAGTTCGTCCGCCCCGCGCATCACCCGCAGCACCGCATCATAGACCGCACGCTGTCTCGGAGAAAATTTCCCGTTCACCGGAACCGTCCGGGTCATGTCAGAATTCCATCCGGCATACTCCGCCGCCACATCCATCAGAATCAGATCCCCGTCACGGCAAGGCTGGTCGTTGGTGATGTAATGAAGGACGCACGCGTTTTTTCCGCCGCCAAGGATCGGCGTGTAAGCGAATCCCCGCGAACCACGACGTAGGAATTCATGCATGAACTCCGCTTCGATCTCCCATTCGCCCACACCCGGCCGGATGAATCCGAGCGAACGCCTGAAACCCGCCTCGGTGATGGCGCACGCCTTGCGGATCATCTGGATCTCCTCCGGCTGTTTGATCATCCGGAGCTGGTTCATCAGCGGAGCCAACCGTTCATAACGATGCAACGGATACCGCAACTGGCATTCCTTGATGAACCGGGCGTTCCGCGTCTCCACTTCAACGACCGCCCGCAGATGCTCGTTGGTGACCAGATAAATGTGATCCGCCTGTGGCACCCAGCGGTGGAGGAACGTGGAGAACGACGCCGACCATTCCACACGACCGATGCCTGAAACCTTCTTCGCCTGTTCCTTCGTGAGCTTCTCGCCTTCCCAGATCGCGAGCTCCTCGCTGGTTTCACGGACGAACAAAACCTCGCGCTCAGTGACATCACCCGCATCCGGTCTCAGGACGAGCACGGATTCCTCCTGATCCACCCCGGTCAGATAATAGAGATCGCTCTGCTGGCGGAAAGGCATCGTTCCATCGGCATTCGTCGGATAAATATCGTTCGAATGGACGATGACAATGCTGCCGGGCTTCAACAGGGCCCGCAGACGTTCACGGTTGCGGACAAAAAGCTGGGGATCGATCGGCTCGTATCTCACATCCCGAGCTTCACGCGGAAACCCCGCCCACCGCAACCCGTTTCAACGCCAATCAGCGGGAACTCGAAATCGCAGCATTCCAGTTCCATTGGAAACGCCGGTGCCATGTCTCGGCCAACTGATCGGAAGGGATGCGTGCCACGCCATTCTCGTGGCGGATCTCGATCCCGTCTTCGGTCACCTTCGAAAGAGTCACCTGCCGGTACTCCCTGCCGTCGAGCGTCAGCAGATTGCCAACGGGTTCCCCGACCGCGGTTTCCCATGATGAGATCCGGTAAGCGGAACGGTATTTGGCGAAATCCGCTTCGTTCTTCGCAACCACGGCATTCAGGGCCGCTTTTCTCGCCGCCAGTCCCGCGATCCGGACCGCTCTTTCCGCAGCCACTTTTTTCCCGAGTTCGCAGGGACCGTCGAGATTCTTCCGGTTCGCCACGGAGATCCACTTCATCCTCGCGGTGTCCACCCGCTTCCGCAGATCTTCGAGGGAATCACTGTCTTCCATGACATGCTCCTTGAGCACGGAGTTCACTTCCGCCTTCACCGCCCGTCCCTCCATGAAGGAGGAAAATGCGGTTGCCACGACCACGATGGTGACCAATCCACCACCGATCGCCAGAAATGCTCCTTGGTCATCCATGGATCAACGGGGTTGCATGGTCTTGAGAGACCCGATCTGTCTCGCCAGCGCGTACATCTTCGATTCCGTGGCTTGGATGCGGTTGCGGAGATCCAGCATCAACTGGGCATCCGATCTGCCTTTCGGACGATCGATCGAATCCTTGGTCTCCACTTTGACCGCTTCCGCCTGAAGACGTCCAAGATAGGTTTTCAGCCTCGCCATTTCGATCGTCTTCTCGCGCAGCGCCTTGGCGATCTGCTCGGAGCCTTTGATATCCCCGATTTCCCCGACGACGACGTTGTCTTCCTCAGCCGCGAGATCGGTCTCCGCGCTGCTTTCATACAGCTTCTGGGCTGCGGCCTCACGGGCCAGCGCCTTGGCTTTTTCTTCCGGATCGAACTGGAACCGCTCCTGCCATTCGGCGGAAAGTTTTTCGAACGCGATGCGTCCCTGCCCACCCGGGTGACGGACCTCGACTCCGATTTCGGTGACATCCCGGATCTCCACGTCGGAATAGCTTTCACCGGACTTGAGTTTCAGTTCTGGAATTTTCTCACCGATCGCCTTGCGACGGACGTAATTGCGGTAATCCGCGATGTAGGTGTTGAGCGCCTTGGTCGCGGAAAAGATCGAATCCTTCGCGGCGGAAGATCCTTCGCGCAATTCGCCGAGCTTGGCCGCATCGGCCGCGTTCTGTTTGATGAGTCCGTCGATCCTGGCGTTCTGCGCCACCATTTTCGCGGAATCCGCGATGATGGTTTCGTTGGTCTCGATCTGATGCTGGATCGTTTCGATCTCCTCGGTCTGCCGGCGGATCACCGATTCGATCGACACCCCCTCTCCTTGCAGTTCGGCGTCGAAAACGAAAATCGATAT
>DATLIO010000578.1:0-3570 GCA_035539355.1 Luteolibacter sp. | reverse complement strand
GCCACCTGGCGGACTCCGGAACCCTCGAGCACCCACGCGTGGTCATAACCGCCGGCCAATTTCAACGGCGCGAAATCGTCGTCGATCCGCTGGCCGATCGGTGTGGCTTTCCGGAAATCCATCGGCGTTCCTTCCACTGCGGCCAGCTCTCCGGTCGGGATCAGGCCCTTGGAGGTCGGCAGGAAACGGTTGGCGTTGAGCGTCAGATCATGATCCGTCACCGGCTTCGTGGCATCGCCGGAAAGATTCCAGTAAACATGCTGCACGAGGTTCACCACCGTCGGGGCATCGGTCGTCGCCTCCGCGAGCCAGGTGAGTTGGTTGTCATCATCCAACGTGTAGGTCACGGTCACCGACAGATTTCCGGGAAACCCTTCCTCGCCATCCTTGGAGAGATATTTGAACTCCACTCCCGTCGCCGTCTTCGTGCCCTTCCAAAACACCTTGTCGAAGCCCTTCTTCCCGCCATGAAGCGAACTCTCGATCCCACCGGGATTGTTGTTCTTCGCCAGCGTGTATTCCTTGCCATCCAACGTGAATTTCCCGCCGGCAATGCGGTTTCCGAAGCGTCCGACCGTCGATCCGAAGTAGGAGTAATTCTTCAGCCATCCGTCGAAGGTGTCGTAACCATGCGTCAGATCCGCGATCTTCCCGTCACGATCCGGCGTCTCCACGGAAACCAGGGTCGCCCCGTATTCCATCACCTTGACGCGGCATCCCTTGGCGTTTTCCAGCGTGAAAATCTTCACCTCGATGCCGTCCGGCATTTTCCCGTAGATGTCTTCTTTGATCGAAATGGAGCTGGAAGTTGTCACGGGAGTTTCGGTTTTCCGGCAGGAAAAAAGACAGAGGGTGGCGATCGCGAATGCGGAAAGTTGGGATTTCATTCGTCCTCCGGGTCTATGGCAATCCCACTCCCCGTCCAAGCCACAATTTGTAAATCCGGATGCGTGACGGATTCCCTCTCCCGTGCTACCAGTCGCCAATGAAACCGACGCACGACTTCGAACCCTTCCTCGCCGCCATTCTCGAAGAATTCGGATGCCAGACCGGAACGATCCACCGCACGGATGCCAGCGGCGAATTCCTCGACCTCGAGGTCCAGATCGGCGTGCCCGAGTTCGTCGTCGGAAAAATCCTCCGCATCCCCTTCGGCAAAGGCATCGCCGGAGTCGCCGCGGAAAGAAGGGAGCCCGTCGAACTCTGCAACATCCAGGCCGATCTCGGCGGGATCGCCAGGGAAGACGCCCGCAAGACCAACATCGCCGGAGCGCTCGCCGTCCCGGTGATCATGTATGGCAGCGGCAAGGTCCTCGGGACTCTGGGCATCGGCAAACATGTGCCCCATGATTTCAGCGAGACGGAGAAAACACGCCTCTCCATCCATGCCGAACAGCTCGCCACCCTCTTCGCCAGCGAGGTCTGAGAGGCAAGGCGTGTCCGCCCTGCCCCTCCCTTTTTTCTGACACAAAACAAGGCGGCAGGTTGACCCGGCGGACGTTCCTGATAGATTGGCGGCATGACCAATGTGGATACGGCGAAAAGGATCCTCGACACGATGTTGGGGCATCTCGGTTTCACAGTGACCATCGAGGTCCAGCAAACCGACGACGGTCCATGCCTCCAGGTCCACTCGGGTCAGAGCGACGCCATCATCGGCCACGACGGCGACCGTCTGGATGACCTGCAATACCTCGTCAACCGCATCCTCCGCCGCCACATTCCGGATGCCGAACGGGTCAAAGTCGACTGCGAGCATTTCCGGTCGATTCAGGAAGATCGCCTGCAGGAAGAGGTCCGCTCGATCGCCGAGCGGGTGAAGTCCACCGGCAAATCGTTCCAAATGAGACCGTTGAACGCCTATTACCGCCGTCTCGTGCACAATGTTCTCGTCGACGAGCCGGGCGTCGTCTCACACTCGCCCGGTGGGGATGACCGGCTGAAACGCATCACCGTTTCCCCGAAACCATCACCTGCCTCCGCTGAATGAAAAAGTTCCTGTTTGATTGCGGCACGCGCGATCTCACCGCCTCCTTCGGGATTCTCGTCCTCCGTGTTTCCGTCGGACTCATGATGATGCTCGGCCATGGCATCCCGAAACTGCAGAATTACGAGAAATTGCGGGAGGTTTTCAAAGCACCTTCGTCACTCGATGGCTTCCTCAGCGGTCCGATCTCCCTCGTTCTCGCCATCGGCGCCGAGGTTGGCGCCGCCTCGCTGCTCATCATCGGCCTCGCCACCCGGCCCGCCGCTTTCATTTTCGCATTCACCATGGTCATCGCCGCCTTCGATGTCCACAGCGCCGATCCTTTCGCGAAGAAGGAACTCGCCCTGATGTATCTCATCGGAGCCGTCGTCATCCTTCTGACCGGGGCCGGCTCCTGGTCCCTCGACGCCGCGCTTTACAAGGAAGGCAAACGCCGCCGCTGGTAAGCCATGCAAACCCACCGCCTCGTCCTCCCCGGAGACCTCAATCACTACGGGTTCCTCTTCGGCGGAAACCTCCTCCGCTGGGTCGACGAAGCATCATGGATCGCCGCCAGCCTCGAATACCCTCACTGCCAGTTCGTGACGATCGGCCTCGATCGCGTGGAATTCCATCACAGCGTCCGCCAGGGCACGATCCTCGAGATCAAATGCGACCGCATCCGGCAGGGAACCACCAGCGTCACCTACGCCGTCGAGGTCCGTGACCGGAAATCCCATTCCGATCCGATTTTCTCGACCAACGTCACCTTCGTCCGCGTCGACGCATCCGGGAACAAGGTCCCTATCTAAAAGCCGGCAGGGCGCGATGGCCCATCGCGCCGTGATTCCGAAATCCGCAGACCCAAGCACGGCGGTCCCGGCGATCCCGCCCTACCTTTTTCTTTTCAATCTTCGTTCTTCGCTGTTCATCCTCTCCGCGTGCCTGTCGAAACCGTCGATATCATCCTCCCGCTCGAGGACTCCGAACATGAAGCCGCCCGCCGCAAAGCCGTCGCGGTGAAACTCGGCATCGCCACGACACGGGTGCTCGAGACCAAGCTCCGCAAGCACTCGATCGACGCCCGCCAGCGCGCGGTGAAAGTCCAGCTCCGGCTCGATGTCGGACTCGATGAAGCGCTTCCGCCGGAAACCCCTCCCCATTGGTCCTGCCCGCCGCTTCCCGCGGACGCGAAATCCGTGATCATCGTCGGCTGCGGCCCCGCCGGACTGTTCGCCGCCCTCCGCTGCCTCGAAAATGGCCAGAAGCCGATTGTTCTCGAACGCGGCAAGGACGCCAGCGCCCGGCGTTTCGATCTCGCCCCGATCCTCCGCGAAGGCCGTGTGATCGAGGAATCGAACTACTGTTTCGGCGAAGGCGGCGCGGGAACTTTCTCCGACGGCAAACTTTACACCCGCGCCACCAAACGCGGTCCCGTCGCCCGGGTTTACGAAATCCTCGTCGCCCACGGCGCCCCCGAAGTCATCCTGACCGACGCCCATCCGCACATCGGCTCCAACCTGCTGCCGAACGTCGTCAAATCGATCCGCAAATCGATCATCGATTCCGGAGGTGAAGTCCGTTTCCAATCCAAGGTCACCGAT
>DATLIO010000577.1:0-9767 GCA_035539355.1 Luteolibacter sp. | reverse complement strand
AGGACCGGAATTGACGCACCTCTGGTGCACCGGTTGTCGTGTCAACGGCATGGCCGGGTAGCTACGTGCGGAAGAGATAAGCGCTGAAAGCATCTAAGCGCCAAGCTCCTCCCAAGATGAGTTTTCCCCGAAGGATCGTCGAAGACCACGACGTCGATAGGCTGGAAGTGGAAGTGCAGTAATGTATGCAGCTTACCAGTACTAATCATCCGTTCGGCTTGATTCCTATTTTTGGAATTAGAATCAAAAGCGACCGTGAATGGCCTGAAACAATCGAAGGCCTGCACTCTTGAAGAAATGCACTCTCCGTGTGGATGTCAGCGAGCGGGCTCGGAAAGGGCCCAAGCTGAAATACATAGCTCCGATCCCCAGAGTCCCAGCCCTGAACAACAGGGTTGCCCTCTGGTGACCAGAGCGCGGTGGAACCACCCGGTCCCATTCCGAACCCGGAAGTGAAACGCCGCAGCGCCGATGGTAGTGGGACGACAGGTCCTGTGAGAGTAGGTCGTCGCCAGGTATTCGCCCCCGTCAGTCGAAAGATTGACGGGGGCGCTTTTTTGTACCGTTATCGCTGGATTCGCTCGAATGGGATATTCGGATGCGTATTCTCCCGATGCTCGCGCGCTGCTTTCTGTTGCCGTTATCGCTGGCCACCTCATTGGTGGCGCAGGTGAAAGTCATCGATTTTTCGGGCGATCTCTCACGACGGGTTTTGATCGAAGCCGGTACCGAAGATACTTATCAAGGTCACCCCACGACCTTGTTGCAGCCTGACGGTCGCACGATGTTCGCGGTTTGGACGCACGGACACGGAGGTCCATGTGGCCCGATGAAGCGAAGTGATGACGGTGGGTTGACATGGGGTTCGCTCCTTCAGGTTCCGGAGAACTGGAAAACGGTGAGGAACTGTCCTGCGATCCACCGATTGTCCGATCCAGGAGGAAAGAGTCGTATTTTCGTTTTCGCCGGCCAAGGCCCCGGTGGTTCCAAGCAACCTGACAACGGCGCGATGCATCAGGCGGTGTCGGAAGATGACGGACGTTCCTGGACACCCATGAAACCCAACGGCCTGGAATGCGTGATGCCGTTTTGCACGATGGTTTCCGTAGAAGGTGGGGAAAAATGGATCGGATTGTCCAACATCCGGAGGCCTGACGAAACGACGGATCGCTATTCAAACATCCTTGCTCAGAGCGAATCGATCGACGGCGGGATGACATGGTCTCCCTGGCGGATCATCCTTGATCTCAATCCATTGCGCGTCTGCGAACCCGAGGTGATCCGCTCGCCCGATAACAAACAACTTCTTTGTCTTTATCGGGAGAACCTGAAGCGTGAGGCAGGATTCATGACCAGCGACGATGAGGGGAAAACATGGTCCGCTCCCCGGCGGTTGCCACCCGCCCTGGTGGGAGACCGGCATAAAGCCCGATACGCACCGGACGGACGTCTGGTGATTTGTTTCCGGGACAAGTCGGACGATTTCGGAACGAGAAATCATTTTGTCGCGTGGGTCGGTCGTTATGAGGAGATCGGGCAAGCGGATGCGGGATTCAGGGTGAAACTTCTCCACAGTCATGCCGGTCCGGACTGCGGCTATCCCGGGCTTGAAGTTCTGCCGGACGGAACCTTTGTCGCAACCACCTACATCAAACTCCGGCCCGGACCTGAAAAGCACTCCATTGTGAGCGTCCGTTTCAGGCTGGATGAGCTGGCATCGCCGTAGACCGGCATTCGGGAAACCTTGCGAAATGGCCTGGGAAGAGGCAATTTCAGCCATGAGCGATTTCGAAGAGAAGGTCCGTGATGCACTGGCAAATCCCCAGAACCAGGGGGAGATCACGGATGCGGATGCGGTGGGAACCGTTGGTTCTCCCGAGTGCGGGGACATGATGCGCATGTGGCTGAAGTTCACCGAAAAGGATGGCAAGCGCGTCATCGACCGGGCGTCGTTCCAGGCATTCGGATGCCAGACCGCGATCGCCGTTGCTTCCATGGCGACCCAGCTTCTGAAGGGGAAAACCGCGGATGAGGCCCGCAGTCTTTCCGCGCAGGAACTCAGTGGTGATCTGGGAGCGTTGCCACCGATGAAGATTCATTGTGGCCAGCTCGTTGAAGGCGCGCTGAAGAACGCGTTGGATGGCGGAGGTAACGAAACACCTGCCGTCGCGACGAACACGCTTTCGGGAAGCTTGAATCGTCCGTCCGGTAAAATCCGGGTCGTTCCTTTGGACTGATCCTCAGGAAATTCTTTCCGCGGCAGGAAAGGAATTTCAGACAGTCCACGTTACCGACTTCCGCGAACTCATTCGAAAAAACCCGTGCTCGAACTTCAAGACGTCTGCTTCACCATCCGGAAGGATGGTTCCGACCATCACCTCATCGATCACGTTTCGATCCGGATCCCGACAGGGCATTTCATGGCGATTGTCGGTCCGTCAGGGTGTGGCAAGACCACGCTTCTCAAAACAATCGCCGGCCTGAATCCCGAGTCGTCCGGTTCCCTCGTCTGGGAAGGCCGGGACCTGTCGAAAGAGGGCGATTTTTCACCGACGGAGATCGGATACGTCCCGCAGTTCTCGATCGCCTATGATCCGCTGACGGTCGATGAATCCATCGAGGCCGCGACCCGCTTGAGGGTGCGTTGCCATGACAACGCGGAGCTTGATCAACGGATCGACCGGGTGCTCGAGGAAACGGGTCTCGCGGCGATCAGCGACCGGCATGTGAAGGTACTTTCCGGCGGCCAGAAGCGTCGGCTCGGACTGGCGATGGAGTTGGTTTCCGATCCGAAACTGCTGCTTTGCGATGAAGTGACTTCAGGGCTCGATCCCCGATCGGAGCGCGAGATCGTTCATCTTCTCCATGAGCTGTCGAGGAAGAGCGGACGCATTGTGTTGTCAGTCACGCATTCCCTGGCCCATCTCGAACTCTATGATTCGGTGCTCGTCCTGCACGAGGGCCGGGTCGCTTACTTCGGTCCTCCGGATCAGCTGAACCATTATTTTTCGGTCAAAGACACGGAAGAGGTTTATCCCCGTCTCGCGACGCAACCCGCCGAGCGTTGGCAGAGCTCGTGGGAGAAGCACAGCGCGGCATACGGCAAGATGCTCGAGCGAAACCGGGAGAGGTTTGTCACGAACGGAGAACTCGAAATACGGCGTCCTGTCAAAACCCAGCAAGCCGATGACAGTGTTGAGGATGGTTCGCGGCTTCCGGGATTCCTCACCCAGTTCTCCACGCTGCTGTCGCGACGCTGGCGGATCTTTTTCCGGGACCGGGGCCAGGTGTTCCTGCAACTGGCGATCCTGATCTGCTTCCCGATTCTGGTGACGCTGTTCAGTGACAAGGCTTCGGGAAACATCCGTAAATTTTCGGACAACCGGCAATCGGACATCGCCGCGGAAATCCAGGAGCAACAAGGTGTGCGGGCGGACCAGGCGAAAGTCGGCTCCGCGGTTTCGGGGATCATCATGTTCCAGGTCGTCCTGCTTTCGTTGATGGGATCGAACAATTCCGCCCGGGAAATTGCCGGGGAGCGATCGATCTACGAAAAGGAAAAGTTCGGAGGATTGAGGCCGGCGGCCTATCTCGCCTCCAAGATCGCATTCCTGTCGTGCCTTGTGATCGCGCAATCGGTCTGGATGGCGTTCTTTGTGAACTTCTTCGGGCCGTTCCGTGGGGACTTCATTCTCCATGCCGGGTTTCTCCTAGCGGTGAACGCGGCGATGACGTGCATCTGCCTCGCCATTTCGTCGCTGATGCGGACGGCGGAGCAGGCGTCGCTTCTTTCGATCTACCTCGTCGGGTTCCAGCTGCCGCTTTCCGGAGCGGTGCTGGCGCTGCCTGAGAAAATCGAGGCGTTCACCCGGCCGTTCATTTCGGCCTACTGGGCATGGTCCGGATCGGTGGAAGCCCTCCAGACCGAGGTCCACCAGGCCGTCAAATCGGTGATCGATACGTCGCTTTCGTCCCAGCCCGAATGTTTCCAGGCCCTCGGGGCGCACATCGTCCTCGCGCTCATCGCGGCGTGGGCCGGTGCACGGCGTTCGCAGTGGGATTCGTGAGAAACTTACCTCTCGATCTCCCGGAAGTTTCCTTCTATTTTCAGAAATCCAAAACCGCCAAACCCATGCCGCGCCGCGCCAGCTCCAGCCTTCACCCGGGTGTCATCATCGGCATCATCGCCGCCGCCATCATTGCGGTGATGGCCGGGAAAAACCTGCTTGGTAAGAAATCATCCAGTGTCGGTGAAGCCGACAAACTCGACGTCCGCGACCTGCTCGACAACGGCAACAGCCTCCGTGGGAATGAGTATCTCGTCGAAGGGAAGGTCGACCGCAAACTCCGTTGGACGACGGACCGCGGCCAGGTCGTGAGTCTCCGTGTGAGCACTTCGGGCGGGGAGGAATTGATCGGCGTGGAAATTCCCTCCGCATTCAACAACCTCAACATCGAACGGGAGCAGAAATACGCTTTCCGGGTCAAGTTCCGCCAGGGGGGCATTCCCGTCGCAACCGCCGTCAACCGACTCTAACCGAAATCCGGATCATGAAAACCTACCGATTTCTCCCGTTCCTGCTCGCCGGTTTCGCCCATGGGCAGGTCTACACGCCGCCTGCGGCTCCGGGACCCGCGCCCGCACCCGCTCCGGCCGAGGCGGAAACGACTCCGGCCGCGCCCGGGAAAAAGAAAGAGGGCGGGCTTTCCGGCCAGGATTTCCCGATGCTGGATCCGTCGTTTACTACGATTACCGTAGGAGGGGTCGCGATCCCTCTCGGTGACAACGCGCTGATCAAGGCCAGATTTGAGAAGTATCTGAACCAGCCGTCGGAAAGCGATGTGGCCGCTGAAGAATACCGCAAGACGATCGCCGAGATCCTCGCGACGATTTCACCGTTCCATGCGGGTGGTCCGGATCTTTATTCGGCGTTCAAGAAACTCCCGACCGCCGCGACCTTTCCCGGCGATGCCAATATCTGCAGTTCACTGGCGGAGTCGATCTACATGTCGATGCTGTCAAAGCAGGACGTCAGCGGTCTGGCGAAGCTCAACAAGACGATCGAGGAGGAGAAGAAGGCCATCATCCGCGAGAGTGACTGGGCGGCGCGCAACGACCGCGATTCTTCCCTGGGGAACGGCCGTCAGATCGGGGGTGGAGGCGGCAACCGGAACAACAATAACAACAACGGAAACGGGAACAATAACAACGGCAACAACAACCAGAATAATAACAACAATAACAACAACGGCGGGAACCAGAACCAGGTCAACAATCCCAACGGTCCGGCCAAATCCCCGGGGGCGGGGATCAATTCCCTCAAGTATCAGGATGCCCTCCGCCGCATGGAGGAAATCGAGGCGCTGAGACGCGAGAACATCCTCCGCACCGAACTGCAGACGGTCAGGACCAAGGCCCAGTATCAGGTCAACATGGTGCAGTGGTTCATGCAGCGGCGTTACGAACACGTGCTGATGGCTGCCCGTTTTTACAACCAGATTTGGAAGGATGGGGACACCGAGCTTCGCATCGATTCGAATTCGAACGTCTCGAAGTTGTTTTCCGAATCCATGGGTGTGAGCCCGACCGTTTCGTCACTGGATTCGTTGTCGAACGAGGCGATCCGCGAAACACAGAAGTATATCGAGACTTTCGACCTGTTGCTTTCGAGGGATGAGCTGCACGCCGCATCGCAGCGTCTGATGGAGGCGTATGCGCTGGGGGAATTCCTGACTCCGCTGGCAACGTTGCCGCTGGAGAAGAAGCGCCGTGTCGCCGATTACGTCCGGGATCTGCATGAACTTTATGGCACGCTGGTTGCCCGCGATTATTCCAAGACCCAGATCCTTGCGGACCGCCTGAAGGCGAACGCGAAGGATTTCCCGTCGTCGAAGGTGGACAGCGCGATCGCCGCCTACACGCTCGCTTCCGATCTTGCGATCGAGGAGGCGAAGGCGCATGTGCTTGCGAGAAATTCGGACAAGGCCGCGGAGAAGATCAAGGCGGCGACCGAGATCTGGCCGACGAATCCGAAGCTCAAGGAATTCAGTTCGCTCGTGAACAATTCCGGCGGATTGAATGTGGCGCGGAATGATTTCGACAGGCTGTTGAGCGAGGCGAACTATCGCGAGATCGCCCGTCGGCAGTATGAGATCGCGCCGGCGATCCAGGGTGACGCCACGCGTGAAGATGCTTTCAAGCAGATCATGACGAATCTCGGAAAGATCGAGACCGCGTTGGGCAAGGCGAACGAGTTCAGCAAAGTGGGGCAGAACTACGCGGCGTGGGAGCAGCTCGCGGAGCTGCGCGAGCAATTTCCGGATGATCCGAAACTCGGCCGTGAACTGGAACTGCTGGCACCGAAGGTTGCGGATTTCACCAAGGCGCTCGACGAAGCGAAGAAGCATGAAAGCCGCACGCCGAAGCAGACAGGGTCGGCATTGGCCTGGTATCTCAAGGCGAGCGACATCTATCCGGACAGCAAGGTCGCGGAGGCGGGGGTCCAGCGTGTGCTCGACGACGTGCTGGTGGATGACGGGAAGTGAGGAGATCTTTTGGAATGAAGAAGGCGCTTATCGAGGGATAAGCGCCTTTTTCGTGGAGCGGAGTTTGTCCTTCCGGAATGCCCCGGCATTCCCCTGCGTTATTTCCGCTGGAAGCGCATGATGCGGTCGTTGGCGGTGAGATAGACCGTTTTGCCATCGGCTCCGCCGAAAGCGACGTTGGCGGTGGGTTGGTAAGTCAACGCACGGCCGAGGAGTTTGCCTTCCTTTGAAATGATGAGCAGACCACCGGGGCCGGTGGACCAGACGTTGCCTTTGTCGTCGGTTTTCAAGCCGTCGGTCGAGCCTTTGCCTTCGAGCTTGTTGGCGTCGAAGAAGACTTTCATTTCGCCGGCGGTGCCATCGGCGTTGAGCGGGAAGCTGTAGATGTTGAATTTGCCTTTGTGTGAATTGGCGACGAAGAGGGTCTTCTCATCATGGGAAAGGGCGATGCCGTTCGGGCGCTCGATCTCCTTGCTGATGGCGGTGACTTTGCCGTCGGTGGCGATGCGGTAGACGCCGCAGAAATCGATTTCACGTGAAGGATCCTTTTCGCCCTTGGGCAGTCCGTAGACGGGGTCGGTGAAAAAGATCGATCCGTCGGAATGGACCACCACGTCATTGGGGCTGTTGAGACGTTTGCCTTCGAAGCGATCCGCGACGGTCATCTTGCCTCCGCCTTCGGTGAGCACCGCGATGCGACGGTCACCGTGTTCGGCGAGGACGAGGCGGCCTTTTCCGTCGAAGGTGAGGCCGTTCGAGCCGGCTTCCTTTCCATAGTCGGAGATGCCGGTGTAGCCGGCGGGTTTCATGAACACCCGGAGGCCTTTTTCAGACCATGCGTTGATGACGTTGTTGGGGATGTCCGAGAAAAGCAGTTCGCCGGTGGCTTTGTTCCATGCCGGGCCTTCGGTCCAGCGGAACCCTTGCGCAAGGGTTTCAACCTTGGTGCCGGGTGCGATCAGCTCGTCGAGTGCGGGATCGAGTTTCTCGATGGAAGGATCCTGGGCGAATGCGGTGGAGACGAGGGCGAGGGAGAGGAGTGCGCTGGGTTTCATGACGGGTCGGATAGGGATGTTCGAACGTTTCAGGAGAAGAGTTCCTTGCAAAGAAGGCATCGTTTTCCATCGCAGCCGCGGGCGGTGCAATGCTCGCGGCCGTAGAAGATGAGCTGGAGGTGCAGCTTGTTCCAGGCGTCGCGCGGGAAGAGCTTTTTGAGGTCCATTTCGGTTTGGACGACGTTTTTACCGGACGTGAGTTTCCAGCGGGTCCCAAGACGGTGGATGTGGGTGTCGACGGGGAACGCGGGGACGCCGAAGGCCTGGGCCATGACGACGGACGCGGTTTTGTGGCCGACTCCGGGGAGTTCCTCGAGGTCCTCGAAATTGGCCGGAACCTTGCCGCCGTGTTTCTCGACGAGGATTTTCGACAGCCCGGAAATGGCTTTCGATTTCGCGGGTGAGAGGCCGCAGGGTTTGATGATCTCGCGGATTTCATCGACAGGCACGTTCATCATGTCGTGCGGATTGTCGGCGCGGGCGAAAAGGGCGGGCGTGATCTGGTTCACGCGGACGTCGGTGCATTGTGCGGAAAGGAGGACGGCGACGAGCAGGGTGAACGCGTCCTTGTGATCGAGGGGCACCGGCGTTTCCGGGTAGAGTTCCTCGAGCCGGCGCATCACATGGTCGGCGCGTTGCTGCTTGGTCATGGCGGGATGTTTCCGTGGGTGGTGGATTTTTCCGAATAAAAAAGTGGCGGGTGCGTCTCCGACTGGCGGCTTGCGGAGAAATGCGGGCGGAGTAGGATGCTGACCGTGCGCCGGGTTGCCCTACTATTGATCGCGGTTCTCGCCGTGGGTGCGGTGTGCGCAGGCGGATGGTTTTGGAAGCGCGAGATCGCCGGATGGTTTTACGAAAAGGGCCGGAAGGTCGCGGGAAAACCGGATCGGCCGGTGCCGGATGTGGAGACGTATTCCGTGCTGATGGGTGAAATGGAGCGCTGGCGGGAGGATTTTTCCGCGCGGTATGCCAAAGCGCGGACGGCCGCCGAACGCGAAACCGTGGAGCGCGACGCGAAGTTGTTTCTCGAGCAGACGCTTCCGGCGATGATGCGTTGCTGGCTGGGAACGCCGTGGGATTTCCACGGAACCGCAGAAGGACCGGGGAAGGGGAAGATCGCGTGCGGATATTTCGTGGCGACGGTGTTGCGGGATGCGGGGTTCCGGGTCGACCGCTACAAGCTGGCGCAGCAACCTTCGGAGAACATCATGCGGAGTTTCATCGGAAAGGATGCCTGTTCGCTGACGGTGGGCCAGCCGTATGATGCGTTCGCCGACGGGCTGGGTTCGGTGTCGCCCGGGATTTACATCGTGGGATTGGACACGCATGTGGCGTTCCTCGTGGTGGAGAAAGAGGGTTTCCGTTTCATCCATTCGTCCGGCTCGGCACCGTGGTGTGTCGTGGATGAGGGGCGTGCCGACGCGGCGGTCCTGAAGAAATCCAGTTGGCGGATGCTGGGCAGTTTCACCGGTGACATGGGAGTGATCCGGTCGTGGCTCGGCGGGAAAAAAATCGCGGTGAGGGGGACCTAGGTCACTCGAGCGTTTTCATCAGTTTGGTTTTTTCCGCCTCGGAGAGATTGCTGGATTCCAGAGCGGTGCGGGCGCCGTGGATATCGGTGGCTTTCCAGGACTGGAGCGTGGTTTCGAGCTGTTGGGTGCGGTCGTCGGGCTCGCTGATGGAGATGGCCCAGGTGAAGGCGGTTCCGGGATCGGTCTGGTTGACCTGTTGGACGAGGGATTTCACGGCGGCATCGCGCGCCTCTCCGGCGGCGAGGGTCGAGATCCATTGGGACGTCGCGACCGCGTCGTAGGAGGCCCACGAACTGGCGACGGCTCCGAGGCTCTGGGATTTGCCGGGTCCGTCGGGAAGCGTGGCCGACCAAGCGGCGGCGGAAGCGGGATCGTCCGCGGCCCAAGTGGAGGCGAGGGTGCTGGCGGAGGAGGCGAGCGTGGTGGCCATCCCGTCGGGAGGGGACGCGAGCAGGGCGGAAAGCCGTTTGCTGGCGGAGGTGGGATCGTCTTTCGCCATGCTTGGAAGTACGGAGGAAAGGGCGCGGACGCGTTCGGTTCCTGACAGGGTTTCCGCCCAGGCAAGGGCGGCCGTGGGATCGCGCTGCGACCACGAGTTCGCCAGCGTGCCGAGCGCTTCGAGGCGTGCTTCACC